>JBLNHB010000051.1:0-7245 GCA_050268805.1 bacterium
GACCTTTCTGATGTCTCCGTCCCCCTCTTCGCTCACCTTCTTAAGCCGCGAGACGACGATGTTCTCCGTTTCTCTGAGCATGTTCGCCATCTCCTCAAATTTATCCTCAGCGTTCCCCGCACCGATGAATGCCTTGATGAGTTTTTGCGTATCCACCGGTTTGAGGGCATTCTTGAACTCGATCGATCCGAGCTCCCGATCCCTGAAGGCCCTCACGAGAAAGTCGAAATTCAGAAGGAATTCCACCGAGTACCGGACCCTCGTGTCGTTCACATGGAAATACTCTCCCACGAGATCGATGGTTATGATCCCCTCGGACGCGATGAACGGATTGACAAGGGCCACAAACTTTTCAATGGCGGAGAGGACCGCGACATTATCCGGAGAATGAAACTGCGCCGACCGCAGGACAATGGCGAGCTGGTTGATGATGTTTTTCGCTTCCCGGTTAAGCTCTTTGGGCTCCAATTCCACGTTCGATCCTCATGAGCGCTGTGTTGACATATTCCCGCACCAGGTCGTTCTTGATGCCTCTGAACTTCTTCAGGATGTCGGCAGCGGCTTTATTGCCGATGAAGCCGAGGGCGTAGGCCGCGCATGCCCTGTTCTCGCTCACCCGGCTTCTCCGGAAAAGCGATCCCTTCTTCAGGATCTTCTCGAGGAAATCCACTACCTCGGCGTCATTCCAGCGGGCAAGCGCTTCAAAGAATTCCTTCTTCTCACCGAAATCCCGGCTCCTGAGATCGGAAGAAGAGATCTTTTCCATCAGGATTTTCCGGGCAACCGGCGAGCCGGTCTGGGAAATGGATTTCGCGGCCAGGACCCGCATGCCCGGATCAGGGTCATCGATATGACTTTTCAGGTACTGGACAACATCTGTCCCCCCGAGCTCCCCGAGCGCCTTGATGATCTCCTTCCTCACCCTGATGTCCTCATGCCTGATTTTCTTGACCAAGTATTCGACAGACCGTTTGTCTCCGATATTCCTGAACACGTAAATGATATTTCTCACCACATACCACCGGTTGTCATTGAGCCCCTTGGCGACGGCGGCGAGATCCTTCTTTCCGAGGATGATCAGCGAATTGATAATCGCCTTCCGGGCATGGATCGAGTTCATCTCACCCAGGGTCCGTATGAGTCCCGGGATTGCCGACTTGTCCATGAGGCTGAAGAGACTGTTCACTTTAGCCTCGTCAACCTCTGCCCTGCTGTCGAGAATTTCTCCGATAAGCTTCAGGACCCGTTCTGAACTAATGTACCCGAGGACCATCCGGAGATAGGGTTTGATCTCCTCGGGACAGTTTTCTTCATTCAGCACCGCATCCATTTTCTGGAGCATCCGCACACTGATTTCAAGGTCTGCGTACTGCAGTGCGTAATCGATTGCGCTCCGGAAAAAGGAGACCATGTCCTGGAGATCGTCCTTGGTCTCCGCGAGATAGAGCATCTCGAAGAGGATGCTCCCGAGCTTGAAGACACTATAATCGGCCCCCTTATCGAGCTCCCCTTTGAGGCGTTCAATGTCAGCATCGGTGAGCGGCACGACCGGGATGTACCGGGCCTCTTCCTCACTCATCGCTGCCTCGTATGCCTTGAGCACCTCGGTCTCATCCGCTGCCTTCTCCTTCACTTCCCGCACCGCTGTTTCTTCATACTCGTCCTCATCGGTGAGGAACGTTTCGTCGACGATATAGTTGATGTGCTGGAAATCCCGCTCCCACATGAGGGTGACGATATCGTCGTCGGCAGAGTCGCTCTCCATATCAGCGGTAATGATCTTGAGGAAGTCCTCCAGTTCGTCCTTGGTGAGGCCGTTCCTGAAGATGATTTCCCTGATACCGTCCTTGAAGAAGAAAAGGGCGAAATTGTCGTCCTTCCCGGGGTTGTAGTACACCTGCTCACCGTCAGAGAGGACTTCAAACTGCTTGATCTTGAGGGGGAGTTCGTCACGATAATCGTAGTAATCCTTAAAGAGTGCGAAGGTTGATTCAATGGTTTTAATGTATATGGGATTGTTCTCAGGATACATCCTGAGATTCTTCTTGGATTTGATCAGCTGCTGGATGATGTCCTTCGAGAGTTTTGTCGTGTCCGCATCCATCAGTTCATCCTGATCCGGGAGAGGAATTGTCCACTGGTTACAGCAGGACTATTTTTCTCTCTCTCGCAAAGTGCTTGATAATGACAGTGGCAGAGTGGAGGCGCTGCAGTCTCAGGTTTCTCCACCGGATCGCCTCCATATCGCCGTGCTGGAACTGTTCGCCCCGGATATCACCCTGAGCCTGGATGAGATCATTGTAGAACTCTTTAATGGTTTCGTGATCGAGCGGCTTGAGAAAAAGGGGGTTCACCGAAGTGTATCCCTCGGCAACATCAAAGGCAACAGCCTTGCAGCTCTTTCCGCGTATGGTGTTCACTCAGGTTTCTTTCTCGCAAACAGCCTCGACACTATTATACCCACTTCATAGAGAATTAAAATAGGCACTGCCATGAGGCTCTGATTGAAGGCATCAGGGGTCGGTGTGAGGAGGGCAGCGAGCACGAAGGCCAGGAGAACCGCATACTTCCTGTTCCTGGCAAGCGTTTTCGTCGTAATGAGTCCCATTCTCGTGGCAAAGAGAATCACAATGGGCAGCTCGAAAATCGCCCCGAAAGCGAGGATGAATTTGAGGCAGAAGTCCGTATATGACCCCACCGATAACATCGGCGTAAGGGTTCCGACCTTGTAATTGAGCAGGAATCCCATCGCAAAGGGCAGCACAATGAAAAAACAGAATGAGGCCCCGAGAACGAAGAGAGAAGAGGTGATGATAATGAAGGGACCGATGTATTTCCTTTCCTTCGCGTGGAGCCCCGGCGCAATGAATTTCCAGAGCTGAAAGAGGACTACGGGTAGGGAGAGGACCAGCGCTGCAACGAGGGACACCTTGATATGCATCCAGAACGCCTCGGCGGGAGCAAGGAAGACAAGGGACTTCACTTCGGTCCGTGCCGGCACGAACTGGATGAAGGGAGAGGAGAGACTGACCTTTATTTCAGAGTGGAGCGGAAGGGTGAGCACCTCGAAGAGATACTCGGAATAATTGAAGATAACGACAAACCCGACAAGGAGAACAACAAGGGAAATGATGATTCGTTTCCGGAGCTCGGAGAGGTGCGAGGTAAACGGCATTTTCTCATCAGCCATTTCCCTGTTTCTCCTCACCCGGCTCCCCGGGTTTCCCGGGTTCCTGCGTTCCCTCTGTTTCCTTGGTCCCGGTCCCGAGGGAGTCCAGGAGTTGATTCTTTTGTTCAAGGAACGGCTGCTTGATGTCGGCCACCTCTTGGTCGACCTGCTGCCGCGCCTCCCGCATTTCCTCATCGATCTGATCTTTCAAGCCGCCCATCGCTTTCTTGAGCTCCAGCATCCCCTTGCCCAGCGTTCTGCCCAGCTCCGGAAGCCTCTTGGGACCGAATACGATGAGCGCCACAATGAAGATGACGATCAGTTCCTGCATGCCGAGATCAAACACTTATTTCACCTGTACCGTGATATACTGAAAGCCCTGTGCACGCTTGATGAGAAAGAGCACGCTCTCTCCCTCGGGGATGCTCCGTAAGGCTTCCGCGCACTCCACGGTGCTCGTCACCCGCTTCCGGTTCATCTCGAGGATAATATCGCCGGGAAGGAATCCGCCTTTTTCCAAGGGAGACGTTACTGCAGAAACAAGAACCGCACCTCCATCCATGATTCCCATCTGGTTGGCGATATCCGGGGTAATGTTCCTCGTTTTGATGCCTGTCTTCCTCTCAATAAGCGCTTCCGGCGATCCCCCTTCCTGGCTGAGCTTGGTAATCTTGACCGTGAGATCAATCGCCTTGCCGTCCCGTATCACCGTGATGTTCACCTCTTTCCCGATCGGGGTTGCGGCCACCATCCTCGGGAGTTCATTCATCGTCATTATTTTTTTCCCGTCAAAGGCCGTGATAATGTCTCCCCGTTTTATTCCGCTCAGGTCAGCAGGGGATCCCTGGACGACATCGGCAACGAGCGCGCCATTGGGCTCGGTGAGCCGGAAGCTCTTGGCCAGATCCTGAGTGACTTTCTGGACGGTGACACCGAGCCACCCGCGTTCCACATGACCCAGTGTTTTGAGCGAGGGAAGAATGTCCTTCGCTATGTTTACGGGAATAGCAAATCCAATACCGATGTTTCCTCCCGATGTTGAGAAGATGGCGGAGTTGATGCCGACAACCGCACCGTCAAGATTGAAGAGCGGGCCGCCGGAATTGCCGGGATTGATCGCAGCATCCGTCTGGATATAATCGTCATAGGGCCCTGATCCGATAACACGGCCTTTCGCGCTCACGATTCCTGCAGTAACCGTGTGACCGAGGCCAAAGGGATTGCCCACCGCAACAACCCAGTCTCCCACCTTCAGCATATCGGCATCGCCGAGGACGACCGCCGGCAGTTCTTTTCTAGCCTTGATCCTGATGAGGGCGATGTCGGTTTTCTCGTCACTCCCCACGATTTCCGCGGGATACTCCACCTCATCCGACAGGATGACCGTGATGTCCTTCGCACCCTGGATGACATGGTTGCAGGTCAAAATAAATCCTGTGGGGTCGATGATAAATCCTGAACCGAGCGACTGCTTCCTCAGCTCTTTCTCCTCGGGCTGGCCGAGGTCAGGCATGCCCGGCAAAAACGGAAAGGGACTTACTTTTTCCTTGACGACCTGCATCGTGCTGATGTTCACAACAGCATTCGAATACTTTTCAACAATGCCCGAAAATGAAGGAAAGGTATCAGCGGCACGGGCAGAAGAAAAACTGGAAAGACAAATGAAGAGGACAACGCTGAATGCCGGTATTTTTTTCATACCCTCTTCTCCTTGATCAAATCTCTATGAAATTCTCAAAGACTCTGTCGGTCATTATACACTATATCAGATTCATCCCGGGAATTGACAATACGGAACCAAACGGCTGCTCCCGTGTTCTTGAGAGAACACGGAGAAGGTGAGAGAATCTCAGTTTCCGTCTGATCGTGCTCTCTCAAAGAGGAGATTGATCGAGATCATGAGCCTGAATTCAGGGTCTCTGTTCTTGAGGTCAAACCCCGCACCGATGACGGTATAGATATAGTCTGCGGTCTTGATGCGGTATCCAAATCGCGCTTCTGCCGTTTCAAAGTTGTCAACAAAGTAACTGTTGAGGACGTAGAGTTCTCCCAGGATATCGAAGTCATGGGAAGCCTTCAATGCGACTCCGAGGGAGAATTCCATTTGCGCATCCAGTGTTTTATCGAATGGCTCTGAATAGAGAAAATTCAGATGACTGCTGAAGGGTCCTATCTTCTTGCTGACGACGATGCCGCCGCCCACCGAGCCATCGGTGCTGAACCGCCTCCATCCGTTCGTGAGTCCTACCTTGAACATATACGCTATCGATGGACTATAGGTGCCCTCATCGATCAGCCTGTGCCTCAATCCCAGGGCAATATCTTCCCATCCGCTTTCATTCTCGTAGTCCAGGATATATGGGATGTTCACGAGGAGGTCTGCATTGTCGGCAACACCATAGCCTGACTTCAGAGCGAGGCGTGAATTGAGATCAATGAGGTTCTGATAATCCAATCCCAGAGCGAATCCACCCTTCTTGACTGTATCGGCACTGAAACTCGAGAAGACGCCGTAGGGCTGGACAGGCTGGAGACCCGTGATTTCGACGGCACGTGCGGTTTGAGAAAAAACGAAGGAAGCTATGAAGAAGGCGCAGAGGACCGTCACCCTATTTTTCATTGTCAACGATAACAAAACAGGAAATCGCCTGTCAATCAACTTTCCCGGGAACATCCTCGCTGCGCTCCTGCTCCGTGATTGGACGAAGGGAGCACCAAACCATTCTGATATAATAGGAAGTATTCATCATGGGAACCTTTCCGTCCAGAAGCATGACGATAATCGAAAAGGTCATTGCGATCATCGAACAATACGCAATGCTCGGCGCCAGCGAGCGGGTACTTGTCGGCCTGTCGGGAGGGCCGGATTCGGTTTGCCTTCTCCACATCCTGAAACAGATACAACCCACCCTGGGGCTTGATCTCGCCGCGATGTACGTCGATCATGGATTGCGGCCTGGAGAAGTTGAAGGCGAAATCGCGTTCTGCCGGGACCTCTGCAGAAGCCTCGATGTTCATTTCACTACAGCAACAATCGATGTTTCCGGGAGCCCTCTCGTGAGGTCTCTCGGCAAACAGGGGGCAGCCCGAGAGCTCCGGTATGCCGCGCTTGAGAACGAAGCACAAAGGATCGGCGCTTCCAAAATCGCCCTCGGCCATACGAAAGACGATAGTGCCGAAACTCTCCTGATCAATCTGCTGAGAGGAACCGGCATGTCAGGACTGGCAGGCATCTCTCCGGTCAGGGGGAAAATTATCCGGCCGCTCATCGAGATCGGAAAAACCGAAATCCTCCGATACCTGGCCTCTCACCCTCTTCCCTACAGAACGGATTCTTCCAACCTCACCGCCGATTATCTCAGGAACAGGATACGGTCGCATATTATACCGGAACTCGAAACAATAAACCCCTCGGTGAGCGAGACTCTCTCCAGAACCGCGGCTATCCTGCGCCAGGAAAATGAATATCTCGAAGTACAGGTTACCAAGGCGTTCATGCGACTTATCAGCAGGAAGACTCCGTACCGGATTGAGCTCTTTCTTGTGCCGCTCGAAACAACGCCTCCCGTTCTCCTCAGGAGAATTCTCCGGAGAGCGGTCGCCGATGTCAGGGGTCTTGGCTCGCTCTCCCACCAGCATATTGAAGACATTCTGTCCCTCATCCGTACCGGCAAGAGCGGCGACAGGATCATGCTCCCGAAACAGGTAAGAGTTATACGGGACTACTCGGTCCTGATCCTGACAACGGAAAAACCGGGGATGTTGCAGACCTACCGCCTCGATGCCGGTGGAGAAGTGTACATTGAAGAATCGCAGATCGTTCTCACATCATCGGTGTCCCGGCTGCCCTGGCAGGGAGACGGCACGAGAGGCCCGGTCTTCGACCTCGACAAACTCACGCCCCCCCTCATCATCCGGCCGAGGCAAAAAGGTGATTTTTTCATACCCTGCGTGTTCGGGAAAAAGACGAAGCTTCAGGATTTCTTCGTGAACAGTAAAGTGACACGGGATATGCGGGTTACCGTCCCCCACGTCTGCTCAGGGAATAATATCATCTGGGTGTTGGGATTCCATAC
>JBLNHB010000052.1:0-3162 GCA_050268805.1 bacterium
GATGTGGGATTCCCCTTCAGATGTTCATAGTAGTGCCTGACCACAGTTCCGTGGGCGGCCTCGTATTCGAATTTTCCATCAGGTGAAACGAGGACCGAGGTCATAAGCCCGAGGCTCCCGAACCTGCTCGCAACCATGTCGGACATGACATCCCCGTCATAGTTCATGCATGCCCAGAGCATCCCGCCTTCTGATTTCATGATCTGGGCGACTGCGTCATCGATGAGGAGATACCGGTACTGAATGCCGGCATCCTTGAAAGCCCTCTGATTCATTTCAACCTCATCGGAAAAAATGTCTCTGAAGAAGCCGTGGTACTGCTTTGATATCGTATCCTTCGCCCCGAACCAGAGATCGACCTTCTCGCTCAGAGCATACTGGATGCAGGCCTTCGCGAAACTCCGGATCGAGCGCTCCGTGTTGTGGATGCCCATGACAACGCCGGGACCCTTGAAATCGTGAATCGGAATGGTCTTCCTTTCGCCTCCACCCTCGGGGATGAACACAAGTTCAGCGGTTCCCCGCCCCTCAATGACCATCTCGCTGCTCTTGTAGATGTCGCCGTAGGCGTGACGGCCGATGATGATCGGCTTCTTCCAGGAGCGAACTGCCGGCGGGATATTGGTGATGATGATCGGTTTTCTGAATACCGTGCCGTCGAGGATCGAACGGATCGTGCCGTTCGGGCTCTTCCATTGCTTCTTGAGATTGTACTCTTTGACCCGGGCGGCATTCGGGGTGATGGTGGCGCATTTGACGCCGACCCCGACGTCTCTAATGGCGTTCGCTGCGTCGACCGTGACCCTGTCGTCGGTGTAATCACGGTGCTGGATGCCGAGATCATAGGAACGGATGTCGATGTCGATGAAGGGATGGATCAGCTTGTCCTTGATGAAGTGCCAGATGATTCTGGCCATCTCATCGCCGTCCATCTCGACAAGGGGGTTCCGTACCCTCAATTTCTTTGGTAATTTCTCCGGCACCGCATGCTCCTTACCGATGAGTATCGAATACTTTAAATGGGAGCGGCAGGGTATGTCAACGATTGTTGAACGGATTATCAGAGGAATTTGCGGAGAGTTCCCGGGGCGTGGAGCCGCCAGGGTATCGGTCTACTGCATGTTCCGGGGGTTGTTGTCCAGGATCTCTCTCACTTTTTTGAGGAGATCGTTGGGCGAAACCGGTTTTGACAAAAAGTGCAGTCCCGCATCGAGGATCCCTTTTTTGTCGATGATACTGTCGGTGTACCCGCTGACGAAGAGGACTTTGAGATCGGGCCGCATCTGCTTCACGCGCTCGTAGACCTCTTTTCCGTTTATCTTGGGCATCACCACGTCGAGGATGAGAAGATCGATCGTTTTCTCATGTTCCCTGAATCTGCTGAGCGTCTCCTCGCCGTCCGAAGCATCGATCACCGTGTACCCGGATTCCTCGAGAACGGCCTTGGTTACCATTCTCACCTCTTTCTCGTCTTCTCCGAGAAGAATCGTCTCTGTTCCCGTCATCCGGATCGCGGGGAGGGAAAGGGATGTTCCATCGTGTTCGGCTTTTATGAGCGGCAGATAGATTTTCACCACAGTCCCTTTTCCGTGCTCGCTCTGAATGGCGATATGCCCGCTGTGCTGCTTGACGATGCCGTAAATGATCGAAAGGCCAAGGCCGCTTCCCTTGCCGACCTCTTTGGTCGTGAAAAACGGCTCGAAGACCTTTTCTTTTGTCTTATCATCCATACCGATACCGGTGTCGGTAAAAGAGATGAGGGCGTATTCTCCCTGTTTGCCCGGTATAAATTGATGATCGGGCCGCCCACGGCTTGTTGTGATGGTCAGAGCGCCCCCCTCGGACATTGCGTCACGGGCATTGGTGGCGAGGTTCATGAGAATCTGCTCAATCTGCCCGCTGTCAGCCATGACCATGAGGGGTTCATGGTGTAATACGGTTTTCAGCTCGATGTCCTCGCCGATGATGCGGAGGAGAAATTTTTCCACCATCCCGATGATCTGGTTAAGATCGACCGGATGGGGGTTGATGATCTGCTTTCTGCTGAAGGCGAGGAGGCTCTGGGTGAGATTGGCTGCCCGCTCGGCGGATGAGATGATCTGTTCGATATTGGACTGGAGCGGGTCGTCATCCGTCATCTTGATCTGAGTGAGGCTCGCATACCCGATGATCGCGGTCAGGATATTGTTGAAGTCGTGAGCGATTCCTCCTGCGAGCTGGCCGATGGCCTCCATCTTCTGGGCCTGGCGGAGCTGCTGTTCGAGCTTCCGGTGTTCAGTGATGTCCCTGCCTACCTCGACGACACCGGTGACCGTGCCCTGTTCGTCCTTGACCGGGACAGCCCTCAACTCCCAAATCCGGTCATCCGAAGATTGGATAACGTCATATTCAGGTTTCCCGCTCTGGAAACTCCTCTGCACAGGACAGGGGCTGCAGGGCGATGTCCGGTTGTGCCACAATGCATGGCAGTATCGACCGATGAGATCGGGGACCTCTTTTCCCAATCCTTTGGCGGCCCCCTGGTTCGCCCAGATCACTTTCAGATCACGGGACTGGAGGGTCAGATTGTCCGGGATGGCATCGAGGAGGGCGTTGAATTCCTGAGAGAGCGCGAGGAACCTTCTCTGCCGCTCGCGGTCAGCTTCTTCCGTCCGTCTCCGCTCGGTAATGTCATGTACGACCTCGATGGCAGCGATGATTTCCCCTGAGGCGTCCCTCAGCGGAGATGCGGTGATCTCGACGGTGAGGGGAATCGTTCCGAGGTTCGAGGACTTTTCGGCTGTATGGACCTTGCCGTCCCGGAAGACCATTGCCACTGGGCAGTTGTCGCAGACATCGTCCCGCTGCTCGAACACCCTGAAGCAATATTCGCTCTCATGATCACCGACCAGATTCTTATGGATCTGATTCTGGTAGATGATTTTGAACCCGGTGTCGTGGATGCTGACGCCGTCGCCGATGGCTGCGATGATGGACTCGGATTTGATCCTCTCTTCCTCCGCTTTCAGCAGGGCCGACTGCAACTCCGATTCGGTCTTCTTCTGCCTGATACAATAATGGCGGGTGAGAAGGTAAAGCAGCACTGCGGTGGAGGAGACGAAGAACCATCCCTTGAAGGTCTGCAACCGGGTGAGCCGTGCAGGGTCCTCTACAAATGCGGCG
>JBLNHB010000053.1:0-5830 GCA_050268805.1 bacterium
CTCTTTCGAGATGAGCTCATTCATGATGTCCTCGCCCCGGCCGGTGGGAACAATCATGAACATATACCAAGCTGTCGCGCCAAGATCCTTGGCGAGCTTATACACCCTGGGGATCTCCTCCTGGTTCCGCTTGGTGAAGGAGGAGTTAATAATGAATTCGATGCCGTGCTTCTTGAACAATCCTGCCGCCTTCACCGTGCCGTCGAATGCTCCCTTCTGATTTCTGAAATCATCATGGACCGCGGCAGTCGACCCATCAAGACTGAGCGAAACGATCCTGATGCCCGACTCCCGTATCTTCCGGCACCGCTCATCATTGATGAGAACGCCGTTGGTGGCAAGACACATCCTGAGGCCCTTCCCGGTTCCGTATTTCGCGATATCGAAGACATCCTTTCTCAGAAGCGGCTCGCCGCCGGAGATGACGACAACGGGTGAGGCGTAGGAAGAGATGTCATCGATGATGCGGTATGCCTCTTCGGTGGAAAAATCAGGATGCTCTTTCACGACAGCCCCAGATGATGAACGGCAGTGCACGCATTTCAGATTGCACCGTCTCGTGATCTCCCATGCTATCCATTTCGGTTTAAATTCCATCTTCTGCTCCTTCGTCCATGTGCTCCAAACTTTATTATTATACTTATCCCTCCGCTTTTTTTCACTTACTAACCCCCAAACCCCAACCCCGATCCCCCGTGTGCTACAATATTTCATGTCAATAGTTGCCCAGAACAGGAAAGCATACCATGACTACACGATTGAAGAAACGTGGGAAGCAGGGATCAGCCTGACCGGAACCGAGGTAAAGTCGATCCGCGAGGGCAAGGTCAATCTCAAGGACAGTTACGTTATCATCAAGGACCATGAGGCTTTCCTCCTGCATTGCCACGTCAGTCCCTATAGCCACGGCAATATCATGAACCATGACCCGCTCAGGACGAGGAAGCTCCTGATGCACAGGCGGGAAATCGAGAAACTCCTTGGGAAGATAACGCAGAAAGGTTATTCACTGATACCGCTGAAGATATATTTTAAAGGTCCACGGATCAAGGTTGAGGTCGGGATAGCCAGAGGGAAAAAAGTCTATGAAAAGCGGGAAGCCGTCAAGGAGCGGGAGGCAAAACGGGAGATAGAGCGCGCCATGAAACGGTAATCGGCAGTACCGATCCGGTTCATGATACAATAGGAGTAGAGAAAGGGGGCGAACGGATTCGACGGGAGTTATGAGGCTCAGGTGGCGTGTCGTGGCTCCGTCACCACGTAAAAAGGCGGAAAATTCACAAACGCCAACAACGAACTGGCACTCGCTGCTTAATTAAAGCGGCGCGCTGACCTGAAGATGCCTGCGATTCAGAGTCAGCGTCAATCAGCAGGCTGGCACCAGGCGACGCCCTTAAGTCTGGTGTGAGACTCAAGGGATAGGGTTTCAGAAAGCCTGTCTGTTGGGGTTCTGAAATCCGAAGGTTAAAAAAACAGACTACACACCGTAGAAGCCTGAGAGTAGTACTTTCGGACGTGGGTTCGATTCCCACCGCCTCCACCAAGTTTTGAATACAGCCGGTTTCGGCTTCACTTCCTTATCCGGAATGAAGCCTCGAAGGGCAATGTTTTGGTGACTGTTGCGGTCAGTTTCACCGTCTCCTCCCTCTTTCCGTACTCTCCCGAATAGAGGGCATAGCCTTTCTCCCATGGGAGGATCCTGGGACCGATCTCCAGTTCCTTGTTCAGATCCGGTGCAAGGATGAGATTCCACTGGAACCTGTGCTCACCCCTCCCCCGCAAGCGGTCGATAATCTCGAATTTCCCTTCCCTCTTGTGAAATCTGATCTCACGCTCGTGCACGACCGGCCGGGAGCCCCGCGCATAGCCCACATGCTCACCGACGAAAATCTCCCGCTCAGTCCCGGTTACCCACCGTTTCACCTTGACCCGGGCATCATCTTTCATCGAGAAGAGAGAGAAATGCTCTCTGCCTGTTCTGTTCTGCTCTTCTTCATCGACCATGATGGTGTTGTGCAGCGCCGTCGACCGGAAGAGATTCCGCATTTCAGGATCCGGCGTATAAACGAATGTACCCGGATCGACGATGACATCTTCTCCGTCAAGGTGAAGCTCAAAACTCAGCTTGTCATTGTGGCAGTGGCCCCCATTCCCATTCTGGCCGTTGGGTCCGCACGAGACAAGGAGGTAGTCCCGGTGATCCCGCATCACATACCAGCCCGCGTCAGGGAGGGATTTGCTCTTCACCTCTGCGAGCGTTATCCCCTTGAGTCCCTGCCACATCCGGTAACCCGCCTCACCGAAGACCCAGAGCGCTTCTTCCGGAAAACCGAACTCCTTTACCTTGAACTTCGGTTCCTGAAAGAAAAGAGCCCCGAGTGCCAGGAGGTACCGCATATCGAGAACCGGACGTTGTGCAAAGCGGTGAAGCCTGCTGTTATCGTTGTCACCAATCTGCGGCATCATGCCATTGGGTTTGAGGAGAGTGATGACCGCCTCGAACATGAAGAAAAGCCTCTCGGTGTACTCCTTGCCGAATATCCTCTCTGCAATCGCCCGGTGATTTCCTCCATCGAACGAGTCATCATTGATCACCACGGAGAGCGTTAAAAAGAAAAAGAGCTCAAGAACAAAGCGGTGGTAACAGGTGGATGCTTCGAAATCACACCCGTCATGGTAGACCTGCTTCATCATCTCTTTCTTCAGTTCGGCGATGCTGAACTTTCTCCACCCCTCCGATGCCCAGAACTCGGGCACAAAAACGCCGAGGTACAGGAGCCCTGCGATATCAGCGAGATAGTGATTCGTGGTGAGTCCGGTATCTTCGAGATTGGAGCGAATGTGTTTGCCGTGCTGGAAGAGGCTCTTCACAAACTTCACAAGAAAATCATCCGTGAGTTCCGGTGATTTCTGAAAAAAGAAAAATCCCGCTGTCCAGTTGCACACTCTGATGGCAACTTCGCGAGTGGATGCCCAGTTCACCCCAAACCTCGGCTTGTTCCGGTCGATCCAGTCGTTCACCTGCCTCATGAATTCCCGCGTGTACTTCTCGTCCCCCGTGAGCCGATAGGCCTGGCCGAGCGAAATCAGATGCTGAAACTGCGAGAACTCCCAGGGGACCTTGATGTCGGCCCTGCCATAGAGCATCTCGATGTTCTTATAGTATTTGTTCTCATCCCACCGGTATCCGCTCTTGAAATCACCCTGCCATTCGATGAATTTTCCAAGATGGACGTTGCCGGACCCAAGGAGGTTAAAGACATGATCGCAGATTCTGTCAGCCCCTCTGATGATGTCTTCCCGTGAGGTTTCAAGGCCTGCGGCTGTGGACGGATCGAATAAGGCGCCGGGAAAGAACGCGGGTTTTTTCCGTTCACGGAACATCCTGCACATAGTGTCCTGAAACAGATGACCGGCGACAAAAGCGGTTCTCAGGAAGTCTTCATCAGAAATCGTTGTGTCGATAAAACGCGCGGCAATCTCTGCGGCCTTGTCGTAGAGATTTCTTCCAATAAGGGCGACACCCCGCCGCAGCGCTTCACGAGGCGTAAGGGATACCATCCTATGCAGATAATAGCGGAAGTTCATAACCCTCATATCTTAAGGCTATCATTTATACGTTTCCACAGACACTATCATCGTTCTGAAAACTCTTCTTGCTGTAAGAGATCAGGAATGAAGAGGAGATTAAGACCAGCCTTTATTCGTATTGGCAATGGGATTGTTCATGGGCTTCACGTCAGCCGGGAGCCTCCCCGCAGGGGACATACTCCCGCGATCGGATTATCCTTTCGATATCAGTTCTTCCCGCACGGTCAAGATGAGGAGTGTAGAGAACTGCCACAGCAATTCTCCCCGCGCAGTTATCGAGCCAGCACCGCTTTCTTTCGTGGATTTCAATAGTTTTCTTAACATTCTCTGATTCTCCTGCATCGACAATAAAGCATGCACCCGTGTCCTTAATGCACAGAACAACGTATACACCTGCCTGATTTTTTAGGTCGCCGAGAAGATGGTAGGGACCTTCAAATGAATAACAATCTGTAATTTCGATGGCCATTTTATGGTCTTATCCTACTTTTTCATCACAATGATACGCTATCATCGGGAAAGCATTCAAGAAAAAAATATTTTGTATAGCTCTTGACAAAACTAAATATTTCATATATATTTCTTACATACTGTTATATATCATTTAAAGAAAACATATGGCAGAAGAGAAAAAAGAAGAAAAAGAAAAAAAGAAGAGGAAAAAGAAGCTTTCAAGGTTCGAGACAGCCTTCAGCATGAGGTTCGATTCCTTCACGCTGGACATGCTCGACCGGATTGCATGGGATGAGGACAAGACCAGACCCGAGGTCATCAGGGCTGCAGTCAAATTTCTCTTCCTGAAAAAGTACAGTCTGGACGACCTTGAGAAGCTGAGAGAAAAGCACAAGGGCAGCCTTCCCAAGGATGAAGAATAAGCTGGTCCTGTGTTTTTCGGTGATGACAGAAAAAAAACAAGGCTGAAAAGCGCCCTCCTCCGGGAACTCTACCAGAACAACCTCAGGATTCTCGGAAAGCAAGAAAAACCAAGTATTTTCACACTCTTTGGCCCCCTCTTCCAGAAGGTTTTCCTCGTTCTCTTCCTCTCCTTTGGCATCATCGCAATCGATTTTCAATATCCCGACCCGGCTCTCCTTCCCTTACAGAAGGAAAATTCAGTGAATACAACGGACAACAGCACGAACTTCAATCTTGACCTTTCGGGCTATAGAACTCTCCTGGCAGCGTCGTCCGTTCCCATCTCGCAGATGTTCGATCTCAGAGTCAGGACCATCATTATCGATCCCGGACATGGCGGGGAGGACAAGGGGGCTGTCGGCAGCAAGGGGACCAAGGAGAAACATATCACCCTCGATATAGCACAACGATTACGAAACAGGCTGCAGAAGAACTCTCATTTTCAGATCTACATGACGAGGGAAAGTGACGCGGACATTCCGATAAACAGGAGAATAGAATTTGCCAATTCCCTCCATGCCGACATATATATTTCGATTCATGTCAATTCTGTTCCCTACGGGCCGATAAATATTATTGAGACATACTATTTCGGACCAAACGCCGACCATGAGACATTGCGACTATCAGAGCTTGAGAACGGGGGTTCCCAATACAGCCTCGCTGATTTCAAGGAGATACTGCAAAAAATCGGCAATACCGTCAAGCTCCAGGAATCCAAAACCCTTGCAACGGCGATCCAGAGAAGCCTCTACAAAAATATCAGCAGAGAAAACAGGGAAATCAGGAACTTCGGCATCAAAACCGCTCCTTTCGCGGTACTCCTCGGCGTCGATATGCCGAGCGTTCTCACCGAGATATCCTGCATCAGCAATGAGATCGAGGAAGAAAAGCTCGTGAGCGCAGAATACCGTGAAGAAATCGCACGCTTCCTGGAGCAGGGAATCAACGACTATCTGAACACACGCTCGGGAAAAGGAGACATGATCTATGAAGCAAAAAGTTCAGAACGATAGCAGCACGCTCTATGTCGGCATCGACCTCGGCACATCAAGCAGCGCCATCGTCGCGAGCAACAGCAAGAAGAATTGGGTAGAAAGTTATGTCGGGTGGCCGAAAGATTTTATCTCTCTCAAAGTGCTCGGCAAGCCGGTTCTCTTCGGCAGCGAAGCGCTCCAGAACCGCCTGTCGCTCGATCTCTTCCGGCCTCTCGAGCACGGGGTGATCAAAGACGGAGTGAAAGACCAGGAGTCTGTGCGGGAGCTGATCAAGTACATGATCGACCTCGTCCGGCGTGAGGAAGCCCAGAGAATCTGTGCGGTCG
>JBLNHB010000054.1:0-6302 GCA_050268805.1 bacterium
CGGAAGGAGATGAAGGTGTCAGCGGCGATAATGATGGCATTCGTATGTTTTTTTGCGACAGCCTTTGCTTTCTCAGCCGAGAGACGGCGGGCGAGCTTCAGGGGATCGATCTTCTCATCCAGGACCTCTTCATGATCACTCGCGTCAACTTTGAATGAAAGTCCTGTAATCGCGAAGATATCTCTCCTCCTCGGCGACGCAGATGCGAGAATAATTTTTCTCATCATAAACTCCCGAAAAGATAACCACAGAGGCACTGAGACACAGAGAAAACAACTTTAGTAAACTTCAAAACATCAATTAATAATCTGCCTATCGCTCATCAAAGACAACTTCATAAACTACTCGAGCACGGCACAAAATCAGGGAGCCTCTGAGTCAAGTCTTAATAGTCTCTTTTTGGGATGTTCATCCCAGGGTTTATCTCTGTCTCCGTGCCTCTGTGTCTCTGTGGTTTGTTCTTCTTCACACATACTGTCCTGCGACAAATCCCGATGCCCAGGCCCAGTGGAGATTGTACCCGCCAAGCCGGCCCGTTACATCGACGACCTCGCCGATGAAATACAGCCCGGGAACCTTTTTTGCTTCCATCGTCTTCGATGAAAGTTCGTCCGTATGAATACCGCCGCAGGTCACCTCAGCGGTCTTATATCCTTCGGTGCCGGCAGGCTTCAATTCCCAGTGGCTGAGCTTCCGGGCGATGAGCTTCAGGTCCTTGTCAGTATACTGGTTCATGGGCCGGGAAGGTGAGAATGCATCGCACCATGCCTGGGCGAACCTTTTCGGCACATATTCCGAGAGCACGGTTGAGAATTCCCTTCTATTCTTCTGTTGCGCCGTCAAGAGCTCGTACGCATCACGCTCGGGGAGGAGGTCGACGGTGATAATGTCCCCGAAGTTCCAGTATAACGATGTCTGGAGGATGGCAGGGCCGCTCAGGCCGCGGTGGGTGAAGAGGATATCCCCCCTGAACATCTTCCGGTTGCAGGTGACAGCGGCATCGAGGGATATGCCGCTCAGTTTCTTGCAGAAATCCAGGTGACGGGCGCTGAAGGTGAATGGCACCAGCGCCGGTTTCAGATCGGTCATCGAAAGGCCAAATTGCCGCGCGATCCGGTAACCGAAATCGGTCGCTCCGAGGTTCGGGTACGACAAGCCGCCGGTCGCCATGACCAGCGAAGATGCTCTGAATGTCCCCCTGCTTGTTTCCACGGTGAAATAACGGTCTTTCTTCACACTCATTATCCTGCAGTTGGCAACCACCTTAACGCCGGCCCGATCACATTCTGTCTGGAGCATCCTCACGATATCGGCAGCAGCCCCCGTGCAAAACAGCCGTCCCTCCCCCGTTTCTTCATACCTGATCCTGTGACGGTCGAGCATGGCTGTGAAATCATCAACAGTGAACCGGCTGAGGGCGGACCTGCAGAAATGGAGATTGCCAGAGAGGTAATGGTCGCGGCTGATCGCCCTATTGGTGAAGTTGCACCGCCCGCCGCCCGAGATGCGTATTTTTGCGCCGATCCTGTCCCTGTGTTCAAGGATCCATACCGAACGGCCCCTCTTCCCGGCCTCGATGCCGCACATGAGTCCTGAAGCTCCGGCGCCGATGATGATCGTGTCGATTCCCATGGTTCTTATGATACATCAAAGAGAGCCTGTTCAATGCTGCGGTGCAAGGATGTATTGAAGGGATGATGAATCAGGTGGCGCGATGGTGTGTGCAAACTCCTGCTTTTCTAAGACGACGGAATGGTGCCTGAGCGAAGAAGGAGGTTATCTTTTTATATAGATAACGATTAAGAAAAACTTCTTTTGGTAATAACAATAAAAGAAATATTAGATAAACTTTAGAGGTGAATGGCCTTTCATTATTGATATAAATAATTATAAGCAAAACTTATGTTTTGATTTTAAAAATTGTCTTGCAAATGGATTTTTTCGTTATGTAGTATAAGTGGCTTTTCGAGTGGGGTGTTTGCAAGGTTGCAGTTTTCATTGTAATAAGACTATAAAAATCAATAATGTCGGGAGGTTTTCATGAGACTCGTTTTACTCGGCGCACCCGGAGCAGGAAAAGGCACCCAGGCCAAGAAACTCATCGATACATACAAAATACCCCAGATCTCGACCGGTGATATTCTCAGAAAGGCGGTAGCGGACGGTACACCCCTCGGCAAGGAAGCGAAATCATACATGGACAGCGGTCAGCTCGTTCCGGATTCTGTTGTCATCGGCCTTGTGAAAGAGCGGATCGCGCAGCCTGACTGCAGGAAGGGCTACATCCTCGACGGTTTCCCGAGAAACACGGCCCAGGCTGAGACCCTCGACAAGGTCCTCAAAGATATGAAAGCGCCGCTCGATCTCGCCCTCAGCGTTGACGTTGACAAGGATGATCTCATGAAGAGGCTCACCGGCAGGAGGACCTGCAAAGCCTGCGGCCAGATGTACAATGTTTACTATTCCCCATCAAAGAAGAGCAATGTCTGCGACAAGTGCAGCGGTGAACTCTATCAGCGGGATGACGACAGGGAAGAGACGATCAGGAAGCGGCTCGATGTCTACGACGCACAGACCGCTCCGCTCTTCGACTACTACTCAAAGAAGGGTATCCTCAAGAGCGTCAAGGGTATCGGCAGCATCGATGATATCTTCAAAAAGATCGTAGCGATCATCGACTCAAAAAAGAAGAAGTAGCGGTATTCGTACCGATCATCTGAAAGAAGGAGGACACTATGGCGTTAGTTAAGCCGCATGGAAAGAAAAAGAAGCTCATGCCCCTGCTGCTGACCGGCAAGGAGCTTGAGGAGGGGAAGAAAAAAGCGAAGACCCTCACCCAGGTCAGGATGTCATCACGGGAAACCGGAGACCTCATCATGATGGGTATCGGAGGCTTTACCCCGATCGAAGGGTTCATGACCCATGACGACTGGAAAGGCGTCTGCGACAAATTCACGATGGCGGACGGTACCTTCTGGCCGATCCCGATCACCCTCTCAACGACCAAGGGACAGGCAGACAGCCTTAAGAAGAACGAAGAGGTAGCCCTCGTCGATGAAGAGAGCAGCGAGCTCATGGGTATCATGAAGGTGACCGAGAAATTCACCATCGACAAGAAGCATGAGTGTAAGAAGGTCTTCTGGACCGAGGACACCGAGCATCCCGGCGTTGCGAAGGTCATGGCCCAGGGGGAGGTGAACCTCGCCGGCCCGGTCAAGGTCCTGAGCGAAGGAGCGTTCCCGACAGAATATAAAGGGGTCTACATGACTCCCGCCGAGTCCAGGGAGTCTTTTGAGGCAAAGGGCTGGAGCACGGTCGCGGCTTTCCAGACGCGGAACCCCATGCACCGTTCCCATGAGTACCTCGCGAAGATCGCCATTGAGATCTGTGACGGCGTGTTCATCCACATGCTTCTCGGAAAGCTGAAAGCCGGCGACATTCCCGCCGACACGAGGCAGAAAGCGATTGATGCACTGATCGAAAATTATTTTGTAAAAGACACGATCCTTGTCGGCGGCTATCCGCTCGACATGCGGTATGCGGGCCCGAGAGAAGCGCTTCTCCATGCGCTCTTCCGTCAGAACTACGGCTGCAGCCACCTCATTGTCGGCCGCGACCACGCGGGCGTGGGCGACTACTATGGCCCCTTCGACGCGCACAAGATCTTCGACGAAATCCCGAAGGACGCGCTCGAGACAAAGCCGCTCAAGATCGACTGGACATTCTGGTGCCACAAGTGCGACGGCATGGCGTCCATGAGGACCTGCCCGCACGGCAAGGAAGACCGGCTCATCCTCAGCGGTACCAAGCTCAGGAAGATGCTCTCGGAAGGGGAAGAGGTATCAGACAAGTTCAGCCGTCCGGAAGTCCTCAGCATCCTCCGCACCTACTACGAGGGGCTAACCGAGAAGGTCGAGATCAAGATGCATAAGCACGCACAGGGATAAAGACGCTGCCCCCTCTCCGGAGGGGGCGTTGTTTTTCGGGGAAGGTAACGGGGCGTTGAATGCCATCATTTTGGTGGCACCGGACAATCAAACAAGCGGGTCGTGATGACCCGCAGAAATCAACAAGGAGGTATCAGGAATGCCAAGCTATGTTATCACAGAGAAATGTGATGGCTGCAAAGGGCAGGAGAGAACAGCATGCATGTACATCTGCCCGAACGACCTCATGAAGCTTGACCGCGACAGAATGAAGGCCTGGAACCAGGAGCCCGAGCAGTGCTGGGAGTGCTACAACTGCGTGAAGATCTGCCCCCAGCAGGCGATCGAGGTGAGAGGGTATCAGGACTTCAATCCCCTCGGCGGAAACGTCATCCCCCTGAGAGGAACGGACGCGATCATGTGGACCGTCAAGTTCAGGAACGGCGTTCTCAAAAGATTCAAGTTCCCCATCAGGACAACCGCGGAAGGCTCCGTCGATCCGTATAAGTGGAAACCCGAGGCTGATCTTTCAAAGATCAAACAGCCCGGCTTCTTCACACACCAGGGCGCGGGCAAGAAGATGCCCACCATAAAGTAAGAGGGAGGCAGAACAATGGAAAAAGAAACCTGTACGTTTTCATATTGTCAGAAGCCTGAGGTTATCGAGGTCGAGACCGACCTCCTCCTCGTCGGCGGCGGCATGGCCTGCTGCGGCGCGGCATTCGAGGCGGCACGCTGGGCAACCCCCAAGGGCATCAAAGTAACCATGGTCGACAAGGCTGCGACCGACCGGTCCGGCGCCGTTGCCATGGGTCTTTCGGCGATCAACACCTATATGGGCGAGAACGACCCGAAGGATTATGTCAAATATGTCCGCAACGATCTGATGGGAATCATCAGGGAAGACCTCGTCTACGACCTCGGAAGGCACGTTGACGATTCAGTCCACCTCTTCGAGGAGTGGGGACTCCCCATCTGGAAGCTGGGCGATGACGGATTCTCCCTCGACGGGTTCCAGGCACGCGATGCTGGCAAGCCCATGCTCAAGGACGGCGGCAAGCCGGTCCGTTCCGGAAAGTGGCAGATCATGATCAACGGCGAGTCCTACAAGGTCGTTGTTGCCGAGGCCGCCAAGAAGGCCCTCGAGTTCAACCGGCAGGCAACGGGCGGGGCCCAGAACTTCTTCGAGAGGGTCTTCATCGTGAAGCTCTACAAAGACGCCAATGAGCCCAACAGGGTTGCGGCTGCTGCTGGCTTCAGCGTCCGCGAGAACAAGATATACCTCTTCAAGGCCAAGGCGATGGTCCTCGCGGCCGGCGGCGCGGTGAATGTCTTCAGACCCCGGTCGACCCAGGAAGGCCAGGGCCGTGCATGGTATCCTGTATGGAATTCGGGTTCCGGGTATGCCCTCGGCATGCAGGCCGGTGCAGAGTTGACTATGATGGAAAACCGTTTCGTCCCCGCCCGGTTCAAGGACGGGTACGGTCCGGTCGGCGCGTGGTTCCTTTTCTTCAAGGCGAAAGCAACGAACAGCCTCGGAGAGGACTACTGCGCAAACCAGGAGTACATCTCCGATGCGAAGACACGATACGGGAGTTATGTCGATGCCATGGGCACGGCGATCAGAAACCACTTCATGATGAAGGACATGAAGGCGGGCAAAGGCCCGATCCTCATGAGGACCGACGAAGCCATGGCAGCCATCAACAAGACTTTCAAAGAGAAGCTCGGCGACAAAGAGGGCGCAAAGAAGGTCAAGCACCTCGAGGCAGAGGCATGGGAAGACTTTCTCGACATGTGCATCGGCCAGGCAGGCCTCTGGGCATCGCAGAACATCGAGCCCGACAAGGAGCCTTCCGAGATCATGCCCACCGAGCCCTATCTCCTCGGCTCACATGCAGGATGCGCGGGTTTCTGGTGCTGCGGTCCCGAGGACCTCGGCGCGCCGGAAGAGTGGAACAAGAAATGGCCGGTGGGGAGCTACAACCGCCAGTCGACCGTTAAGGGCCTCTTTATGTGCGGCGACATCTGCGGCGCCTCGGGGCACAAGTTCTCCTCAGGTTCCCACGCCGAAGGCCGCATCGCTGCGAAGAGCGCTCTCGCGTTCATCGTCGACCATGCGAACTACAAACCGGCGATCAAGCAGACCGCCGACCAGATCGCTGCCGAGCTCTATCTTCCCTATGAGGTCTACGAGAAGTACAAGAACGCGACAACCGATCCCACGACGAACCCCAACTACATAAAGCCGAAGATGCTCCAGGCACGGCTCCAGAAGATCGCAGACGAGTACTTTGGCGGTATCGGAACCTGGTACATGACCTCGAAGACCATGCTCGATGAGGGACTGAAGAAGCTCACGCTCCTCAAAGAGGA
>JBLNHB010000055.1:0-7847 GCA_050268805.1 bacterium
GTAAAGCCTCTTAATGATGCCAAGACGATAGGCCGGATATAGATAATTACCAAGTGTGAAAAGGCTTTCAGCGCCTCTGTCCCTCCGTGCAGAGATGTCATCCCACCGCTTTCCACAAACGAGTTTCTTCAATTCACTGATCTTCCAGTCAGGAACAAGCCGTACATCGTCATGAAGGTCAATGTTGACAACCGCCATGTCCCGGACTCCCCTTTTGAGCCACGCGAGGAGAACCTCGGAATGGTCCTCGACCATGAGAATTTCCTCGATGGGATCGATTCCGACGACAGAATGACTCTCTTGCCGATTACAGGAAGAGGCAAGGCAAAGAAGAACTGTCAGCATGGAAATCAGCTTTCGGAAACATCGTAAGGTGGTCATAGATGAGCGTTCAGTCATTTAAAGTATAAGTAGAATAAATTGATTTATATCAAAATTTAATAACTTAGTCAACTGATAATTTCATTGTCGATTATATAAGAGCATGCGATGAAACACCAAAAGGCATTGTAATTGCATAAGAGTTTGTGTCTCCAGCAGCCCGAATCAGATGGATAGCCTCTGAATGGCAATACTCCCCGGATCTTTTATCAAGGTCTGAGATAAAGAATTGACAATAGCACGATTCCTCGTCTATTATATGGCCGGCGCTTAATAAGAGAGAAATACAAATTCATTATCTGAAAGGAGGTGAAAAAGGATGAAAAAGTTTATCGCACTCATGATTGCAATTGTTTTCGTACTCAGCATCGTCGCTCTCTGTTTTGCAGAGGACAAGTGCGCCACCTGCCACAAGGGTGAAAAGGCTCTTGACAAGGTTGTTGCCGCAAAGGGGATCAAGACCTCAGCAGATTTCGTGGCAAAGGCAAAGGCAAATAAGGTCCACGCAAAGCTGACCGACGACGAGATCAAGGCTTCAGCAGCAGCCCTGAAACTCCCGTAATGTATCATCCACAACGGGGACAAAATGAATGTTTTGTCCCCGTCTTCTTTTTTTGCCCATCTCTGCCTCAAGTTCTGCACACTTCCTGCTTTGACCCTTCCTTTGAACAGAACATGTGTGCTCTGAAACATAACTTTTTCAATCACTGTAGCGATAGGGACCTATCTATCAACTGACCAAATTTGTCTCTTTCTGGAGAAAATCCTCGGCCTCTTCTTGGGACACATACTTTCATCAAATTCTCTTGCTCCTATAACCTTCTGATTTCTAAATAAAAAATATCATATCTCTGTGCTTTCCTGCATTTTCTGGAAAAATACTGAGTACGGTATAATTCTTGCTTCCTTATGGGAAAAAGGTAGTTATGGCAAGGACAAAAGAGTGCCCAACAACATGGTGGACAGAGCTCAGGGAGCTCGAAGAGAAGAACAAAGAACTCCACTGGTGCTGCAAGCTCATCGTCAGGACAGGATTTGATCTGTTTATCCAGAACGCTATGGGGACAAACGTCGCCCTGAGATTTGACCTCAATTACTGCCCCCACTGCGGTACCCCTCTGAAGAAAGACGAGCAGGTCATTGAATCAAAGAGCTGCTGCTACCTCTTCAGAGACCTTGGCCTGGAAGGAATTCAGTTTGAGGAGACAATCCTGAAGGAAAATGGGCAGACTGATGTGATAATGCACCGGCTTTTCATGAAGTACTGTTTCAATTGCGGCAGGGAAATCACACGCCATCCTGCGGATGACCCCGGCTGGACGAATGATCATAACTGCATCTCCGATGACTGCGACGAATGCTAAGCAGAGAGCAGCAAGGTGAGTTATCGTGGACGTGGCAGTCTCTCGCTCGGCCTTGATCCCCAATCCTCTGAATTTGTTTACATGCCACCTCGTTTGCCGTTCTCTTTGACCGAAAACCATACCACCGATCCGGCCAGCCTCGCGATCCATTCTATTGTAGGCACTGATTGACCATCACACCCTTCTTCTTTTCACGATTCATGCTCTTGGTCCCTGTGGTTTTTTACCAATAACTATGCGATAATGTCCTCAAGAAAATATTCCCGTTTCCGGCCTGTATTACGAGGAAAAACAATTTCAGTATGAGCAGAAATTACGAGCGCATCCATTCCGATGAAGCGAGTCTCTGCAGGCTCTGTCTCGCTGAACTGGAAGGAATCTATGAGGACATCGGCCTGACCGATGATGAGCTCGATCTCATCACGAAACCAAGGCGTTCGTTCACCGTCCATTTCCCGGTGAGAATGCATTCGGGGAAAACAAAGATGTTCGTGGGTCACCGGGTCCAGTTCAACGATGCACGCGGGCCTGCCAAGGGCGGCATACGGTTCCATCCGGACCTGACCATTGGACACGTCAGCGATCTTGCTTTTCTCATGGGGCTCAAGTGCGCTGTCGTGAATATCCCCTTCGGAGGGTCGAAGGGAGGTGTAGTAGTTAATCCGATGGAACTGAGCAGGAGCGAGCTTGAACAGGTAACGCGCGGATATATCCGCGCCATTGCCGACTATATCGGCCCTTTCAGGGACATTCCGGCACCGGATGTTTATACCGATGAGCATGTTATGGCCTGGATTCTCGATGAGTTTGAGCGCATCAGGCGGGAGCATGCCCCCTCCGCGGTAACCGGTAAACCCCTTGAACTGGGCGGATCAAGAGCGCGGACCTATTCAACGTCGCTCGGTGGAGCCTTCGTGCTCGAAGAAGCACTTAAAAAAACCGGCATGAAAGAACGGGGTGCCAGAGTCGCTGTTCAGGGATTTGGCCATGTGGGGTTGCACGCAACCCGAATCTTCCATGAGAGAGGATTTACCATTACTTCAGTCAGCGACTCAAAAGGCGGCATCTTCAATGCGAAGGGGCTCTCTGTGCCCGATCTCATCCGTCACAAAGAAATGACCGGGAGCGTGATCAACTTTCCCGGCAGCACTGCCATTACCAACGAACGACTGCTTGCCTCTGACTGCGATATTCTGGTCCCTGCCGCCCTCTCAGGCCAACTGACCGGGGACATTGCCCGTGCCGTACAGGCGAGAATCATCCTTGAGCTGGCGAATGCGCCGACCACAACAGAAGCTGACAAAATCCTCTTTGACAGAAACATCCTGCTGATTCCCGATGTACTCGCAAATGCAGGAGGTGTGGTGGTGAGTTATTTTGAGTGGATGCAAAACCTGAGCGGCGATTCCTGGGAGGAGGAGAAGGTCCTCGAAAAACTGAAGCAGGTCATGATTTCTGCGTTCAACGATGTCGATGAGCTATGCCGGGAGGAAACGTGCCGGATGAGAAGAGCATCCTATCACCTCGGCATCCGGAGGATCCTCCAGGCAGAGAGACTCCGGGGAAATTTATAATGTTCTCGCAGCGAATCCTATGCAAATCCCTCTTGTTTCGTGTGGGGACAGCTAAGCCAGATGATTATCCGGAATGAGGACATAAGAGAGCTGATAACCGAAATTCCCGAAGGGCACAGGCATCTGAGGACGACCATTATTCTCCATGACGGCACCGAACTCGTTTTCCAGGAAGCTACCATTTCGAATCTCGTTCGAGCGTTCATCACCGTCAAGACCCATCCCGCCATCGCTCAGGTGACGTTGAAGGGGAAACACCTCAGAGAGCGCAAAGAGGGATATGCCGAATGGCAGCTGACTGAAGAAGAGGAACAGGACGACCGTGATTGACGCTTCTCTTCTGCGCAAAGCTGCAGGCAGGCCAGAATGAATTAGTTCCCCCATTCGGAGAAACGGCAGTTTAAAGGTTCAGGACGCTTGCATTCACCGCATCATTCACAAAACTCGGGGCGCTCACCACTGCTATCCCTTCGATGAGATTCTTTTCTGATATGTTCCGATTGATCATGGATGGCTGACATATAAACATTTTTCCGCCGTTTTCGATAAATGCCTGCATCAGTTCAGGCAAGGGAGGATAATAGTGTGCATCAATACCCTTGACATAGTCTTTTAGTGCCGTAAAAACTCCGTCGAGGGTGAAAAATATTTCCGTTTCAACCTCGGATGCAAGTGAAGTTACTGCAATGGCAAATGTCATGGACACTTTTTCCGGATCCTTCTTCGGATCCACTGTCGACAGTATGACCATTCTCTTTGGTTCCATGGTAAGACCTCCTCTTTTAATAAAATTACGACACCTTAGTTAGAATCTATTTATGTAATATTAATACATCATTTATATATGACTTTATCAAATATCGCATAATAAGACATCTTTTGTCAAGAAAGATTTTCCACAAATAATAAAAGGGGTAACATTGCAAGAAACAATGAAAGACGAGGGGAAGGGCAACCGATCGAAGAAATCATGGCTTTATGCCAATTGATCCATGAACTCGAAACCTCTTGCTCGGCGTGCATCCTGAATGAGGGAGCCCTCAAGGAAGCAAAGACATCTGCAGAGTCTCTCGGGACTCGGCGTGGGACTTATTATTCAGGACCCCTCGATTACAGAGTTATGTACGAGAACGAAGTCCTGCATCACTCCAAAAACTACCCGTTTCAATACCTGTATGAAGATCATCCCCCCTTTCTCTCGTGCAATGCCTGAACTCACTAAGCGATTCTCAAGAGAATGAAAATCTGATATACTGATACAAAAATCCTTTCATCTCCGCAATTGCGATCTTGAGGTGCTCATATGCAACGACTGACACGGAGAGAGGTGATGCACCTGGCTGAGACAACAGGTGAGGTATCCGGATATGACCTGTCGGGGATTGATCTCAGCGGTCTCGAGCTCATTGCCCTCCGGTTCACGGGGTCGAATCTCAGGGAAGCCGATCTCAGTAAGGCCAATCTGAGCGGTTCGAATTTCGATAACGCAGATGTCTCGGAGAGCAATCTCAGCAGCTCCAATTTCACCGGAGCGAGTTTCCGTAACGCGAACCTTGACCATTCCGATCTCACTTTTTCGACTTTTGTCGGCACGGACTTCAGCGGAGCATTGCTCAGACGGGTTAACCTCACCAGTGCGAAAATGTCGGGGGCAAATTTCCGGGATGCTGACCTCTCCGGTTCGACACTTCAGATGGCGGATGCCGGCATGGTTCGCATGTCCGGTGCGACGCTCCGCAATGCCAAGGCGAACGGCGTGAGCATGATCGGGGCTGACTTGTCAAAGGCTGACCTACGGGGCGCAATGCTCCATGCCATTGATTTGAGCGCAGGGAACCTTTCATCCGCTGACTTCAGGGAAGCGGACCTCCTCGAAGCATCCCTTACCGCGGCTGATTGTCGCGGAGCTGATTTTCGTGGCGCTCGCCTCTCGCGCGCGGTTACGTTACGGATGCTGTTCGATGACGCGCAGTTTGACCAGGAAATGGGTAATCGGGGTTCTGGAAGGACATGATGAGAGGCACGCAGATCAACCAATGCTTTGCCGCATAGAGGTTCCGTTTCGCGGACCTTTGGTCCGTTGATTCTCTCTTGAAAGGAGCAAGGCCGTGGCCACAAGAACAAAGAAAACCACAAAAAAGGCATCAAAGAGTAAAAGTTCATGCAAAGCCCCACGGTGCGGCAGCAAGAAGAAATAGCCCAAGACTTTTCTCGGAGCCTCTATACCCGCTCGCCTATAAGGAAACGAGGGGAAGGGGAAATGTTTCCACAATAAAATCGCCATGAACCGCGTCGAGCGAGAAACAACAAAGGTGTTCGTTCTTTTTCTTCTTATCTCCCTCCTTTCCCCGCAGGCAGAGGGGTGGCACGACGAGACGCACCTCGCAATCGTGCGGGCAGCGGGATATGCCAAGTGGTGCTATGCCGTCGGAGCTGACATGGTCAAGATAAAGGCCGGCCCCATTGAAGAGTATAATCACTATTTCAACAATGCCAAGAATATCCCGGTCACTTCTGATATGGTCCTCTCGCAAATCAATCGCTACAATGATCCTGCTGATCCCGAAGGGCATCTCTACGGAGCAATTATCGCTTCACTTCGTGAGTACAAAAAGACAGAGCAGGCCGGCAAATACCCTGAATACCACTTGGCTTTTTGTGCGCACTATGTTGGTGATCTCTCCCAGCCTTTCCATAACATTCCCTATGACGGATTCAACCAGGCACATCACGAAACTAATGATGGTATCGTCGACCATGAAGTCCGCAACCATATCGACCTGATCGAAAAGCAGATGTATCCCATTCCGCTGAAGACAGACCACTTCGAGGAAGACCTGGCTCAGGAGATTGCCCGCATCGCCGATGTCTCAAGGAAATTGGGGGAACGATTACAGGAGGAAAACCGTGACATGACCCGGGAAGAAGCCTACGTACAGCTCGGCCGCAGTGCATCCCTCTTGAAGGCCATTTTGAAATCACTCGGGAAAACTGATTGATACATCGGGGGGCTCTCCATGCAGGACTGGAACGTTGTCGTCAGCGTGAACGAGAAAGGGTTTAGGGAGGCGTTTCGGGTTCTCTCCGAGTTCGGGCCTGTCAGCAAGACCGATTTCTTCAATGTCCTCGTCATGAAAGTGGATGATATCCACTGCATGCTCGACAGCCTCCGGGAACGGTTGCAAGAAGATCCTCACTCGTTATCGTTCCTTTCCAGACTGATTCCGGCAATGCAGACTTTCACCTTCCAGTCTGCCGAAGAATTCAAAACCAAAGCGCATGAAGGCATTCTCCCTTGGGCACCTCTCCTCGCAGGCACAAGGTTTCACGTAAGAATTCATCGCCGGGGATTCAAAGGGAGATTTCTGAGTCCAGAGGAGGAACGCGGCCTCGACGCCCTCCTCATCGAGGCGATCGAGAAGGCAGGGACCCCGGGTTCAATCACCTTTGACGATCCCGATGCAATCCTCTCGATTGAAACCGTTTCCAACCGTGCAGGGGTTTCACTCTGGACCCGCCAGGACAGGGAGAGATACCCTTTCATCCGTCTGGACTGAGCACGATTCCCGGGAAGGAGGAATAACGATGCCATACTCATTCGACCTTGCCATGAGAATCCACGGAGAGGGTGATGCTCCGTTTACTCCCGAGGCGCACATTTTCGTAAAAAATTACACCCGTGATGAGCGCGGTCTCCTCTTCATAACTCCCGAATGCGAGAATCTATCAGAACTCGAAGCAGAAATCGACCGCCTCCACGAGGAATTAGAGCGGATTCGGACGAGAGCCAGGAGGGAATTCTCAAAAACATGATGCGTCCGGCATTCTCCTTATTTCCCTGCACGGGTAGAATCGACACATAAGAAAGGGCATCGTGCAGGACTCTCCGCACGCTGCCCTTTCTTATCGCTGAATCGAAGCTGTTCTTAGCTCAGGTGCCTGTTGATCAGCTTAGTCATCTCGAACATCGAAACAGTGCTCTTCCCGCCGAAGATATCACGGAGATTTGCATCAGCATTGATATTCCGCCTGTTAACCTTATCCTGCAGGCCATTCTTCTTGATGTAGTTCCAAACCCTCTTGGTTACCTCTGTCCTCGGGATCGGTTTGCTGCCCACAACCCTCGAGAGTGCAGGGCTGATGTTCATGGGTCTCATGAACGCAGGATTCGGTTTCCTCTTGGCTTTAACTTTTTTCTTCGCGGCCTTCTTCGCAACCTTCTTAACTTTCTTTACGGCCTTCTTCGAAACCTTTTTCCCCGCCTTCTTCACTTTCTTCTTTGCAGCTTTCTTTGCCGCCTTTTTCTTTGCCATCTCTACCTCCAGGGTTTTTTGAGCACCACCAAGGATGCTGTTCTCAAACTCATTTTTATTAGCAAAATAGTACCAGACATTGAGAATATTGTCAATAAATTTTCTCTCTATTCTGAAGGATTTTTTGGTATACTTGATTAAGTCGATTCCTGGGGGTCGTGGATATCTTTACACGCTGGAATCACCGCATGCATCTCTCCGAGTTCCTGACACAG
>JBLNHB010000056.1:0-3443 GCA_050268805.1 bacterium
TTCTCCTGCCGTTCAGCTCGTTTGCTGCAGGCGGCCATGATGGCCTCATGTGCACCGGCTGCCACTCGATCCATGATGCAAAGGGTAATCTGATCTTTGCTGTTGAGCCGAATAAGAAGGATCTCAACAAAAAGAACCAGCCCTTTACCGGCGTAACCGCGCTCTGTACGGCCTGCCATCAGCAGCCTGACAAGGGAGGCATGGGAATCAAGCCGATCTCTTCCCACATGAGCCACCCGTATGGCATTGACAACGTCAATCCGAAGGTTGCGAGCGTTCCGAAGGAATTACTGAGGGACGGAAAATTTGACTGCCTCGGTTGCCATGATCCCCACCCGTCCAATCCGAACTATCGATACCTCAGGGCCGATACTGCCCAGGGTGCAAAGATGGCGACCTTCTGCGCAGTCTGCCATCCGATGAAGGCTGACCCGAAGTCTGTCGAGAAGGTTGTCATATTCGACAGCATGGATGAGCGTGATTTCAAGAAACCGGCGGCAGCCGAACCGGTGAAGCCGAAGCCTGTGTCTCCCGAGCCCGCGAAACCGAAACAATAATGAAGAACGGGAGCCCTGATCCTGTCAGGGCTCCCTGACCAATGCCTCCCTCCGTTGTCCCTGTCTCCTTGCAAAGCCGAAAGATGGAGTGGTACAATGACCGAATGCTTCGGTTCTCATGATGTTCTTCCAGCGAAGCGTGGTCACGCGTGAATGCATTATCTCTGACTGTTGACTCTCATGCCGGAGGATGTTCTTGGAACTTTTCAGACTTACCATTTCTGAAGCTTCTTCTCTCTTAAAAAAAGGTGAGATTTCCCCCGGGGACCTCGTTACCTCCCTCTTTCAGAGAATCCATGCTGTTGAAGACCGGGTGAAAGCCTTTGTCACCCTCGCGGAGGAGGGAGCACTTAAACGCACGGCGGGAATCTCACAGCAGGGCAAACAGGGGACTCTCTGGGGAATCCCCCTCGCCATCAAGGACAACATGTGCACCAGAGGAATCAAAACCACCTGCAGCAGCAGGATTCTCGGAAACTTTGTTCCGCCCTATGAGAGCACGGTGACCTCACGTCTTCTTGATGAAGGCTACATTCTCGTCGGGAAAACGAACCTTGATGAGTTCGCGATGGGCTCATCCACAGAGAACTCCGCATTCTTTACCACGAAAAACCCCTGGTCACTCGACCGGGTGCCCGGAGGGAGCAGCGGAGGGTCCGCTGCGGCTGTTGCCGCCGATGAATGCCTGGCAGCACTCGGCTCAGACACAGGCGGCTCGATCAGGCAGCCCGCATCGCTCTGCGGTGTGGTGGGGCTCAAGCCGACCTACGGCAGGGTCTCGCGGTACGGTCTCGTTGCCTTTGCATCATCCCTCGACCAGATCGGCCCGATCACCAAAGATGTGCGGGACGCGGCGATCCTTATGAACATCATTGCCGGCCATGACCGGTGCGATTCGACAAGTGTCGATCTCCGGGTGCCTGACTATACCGCGGTGCTCGGAAACGAGATCAGGGGGCTCAGGGCAGGCGTGCCGAAGGAGTACTTCATCGAAGGCATGGACAGCGAAGTGAGCGAGGTCATCAGGAGAGCGATCAAACAGCTCGAATCCCTCGGCGTCGAGGTTGTGGAAATCTCGCTCCCTCATACCGAATACGCGGTAGCGACCTACTACATCCTTGCCACCTCCGAAGCGTCATCCAACCTCGCGCGTTACGACGGGGTCAAGTACGGCATGAGAGTTCAGGGAGAGGACCTCCTCGATATGTACCGGAAGACCCGTTCGCAGGGATTCGGCCAGGAGGTGAAGCGGAGAATCATGCTCGGCACCTTCGCACTCTCGTCGGGATACTATGACGCCTATTACCGGAAAGGCCAGCAGGTGAGGACGCTCATCAAGCAGGATTTTGAGAAAGCCTTTGAAAAAGTCGATGTGATCGTAACACCTACTTCGCCGACCGCCGCGTTCAGGATCGGCGACAAGACTGCGGACCCGCTCCAGATGTACCTGAGCGATATCTTTACCATCTCCGTTAACCTGGCAGGCGTGCCGGGGATATCAGTGCCCTGCGGCTTTACCTCAGAAAACCTTCCGGTCGGGCTCCAGATCATCGGGAAACATTTCGATGAAGAGACTGTCCTGAAGACCGCTTACGCCTATGAGCAATCAACGGCGTGGCATACCAGGAGGCCGGCCTTATGAGATACGAAGCGGTCATCGGTCTCGAGATCCATGCCCAGCTCCTGACGGATACCAAGATATTCTGCGGGTGCTCCACGCAGTTCGGCTCTGAGCCCAATACTCAGACCTGCCCCGTCTGCATCGGGATGCCCGGCGTTCTCCCTGTGCTGAACAAGAAGGCGCTTGAGTTTGCGATCAGGACCGGCCTTGCCCTGAACTGTACTGTTTCTCCCTATAGCAGGTTTGCGCGGAAGAACTATTTCTACCCCGACCTCCCCAAGGGATACCAGATCAGTCAGTACGAACTCCCGATCTGCGAAAAAGGACACGTGGACATTACTGTTGACGGCCAGGAGCGGAGGATCGGGATCACGCGGGTCCACATGGAAGAGGACGCGGGAAAGAACATCCACGGCAGCGAAGCGGGCTACAGCTTTGTCGACCTCAACCGGGCAGGCGTTCCGCTCATGGAGATCGTGTCCGAGCCTGATATCAGGACCCCGGCAGAGGCTGCGGAGTTCATGAAGCGGCTCAGGAGCATCCTGAGATATCTCGGGGTGAATGACGGCAATCTCGAGCAGGGTTCGATGCGGTGCGACGCCAATGTCTCGATTCGGCCCGAGGGCAGGAAAGAGTTCGGTGTGAAGACCGAGATCAAGAACATCAATTCCTTCCGCTTCGTCGAGAAGGCTCTCGAGTATGAGATCAGGCGCCAGGTCAGTGTTCTGAAAGAGGGAGGAACGATTGTCCAGGAGACGAGGCTCTGGGACGCAGCAGGGGGCGTTACCCAGTCGATGCGTTCAAAGGAGGAGGCGCATGATTACCGGTATTTCCCCGAGCCTGACCTCGTGCCCATCGTCCCTGACAGACAATGGGTCGAAGCGATACGTGCGGACCTTCCCGAGCTTCCCTACCAGAAGAAGAAGCGCTTCATCGAGCAGTATGGTCTGCCCGAGCATGACGCGTCGCTTCTCACCGAGGAGCGGCCGGTCGCGGAATGGTTCGAAGAGACCGTGAAACTCGGCGGCGCTCCCAAAGCGGTGAGCAACTGGATGATGGTGGAACTCATGCGGCTTCTGAATGAAGAAAACATTTCCATCGGGGACTCAAAGCTCTTGCCGAAACATCTCGCCGCTATGCTCTCGCTCATCGACCAGGGGGTCATCAGCGGCAAGATCGCGAAGTCGGTCTTCGAGAAGATGTACCGCACTGGCAAAGATGCCGGGGCCATCGTCAAAGAAGAGGGGCTGGTCCAGGTGAGCGAT
>JBLNHB010000057.1:0-3814 GCA_050268805.1 bacterium
TAGTCCAGAGAAGCGGAGGACTTATGTGCGGTACTCGGCATTTATCTTGATGTAGTCTTCGGAAAGGTCGCAGGTGAGCACCTTCACACCCGATTTCCCTGCATGAAGGTCAATAGCCAGCCTAATATGATTTTTTTTCAATAATTCATTTGCCTCTTTGTCTTTCCCGGTTGAGAGTCCCTTTTCAACAATTTTCAGGCCATCAAATGAAATATCAATCTTATCTTCCTGAATCACAACCCCCGAATACCCGAGTGCAGCCATGATCCTGCCCCAGTTTGCGTCATTCCCATAGAGGGCTGTCTTGACGAGGAGGGAGTTTGCTACCGCCTTCGCAGCCTTTTCAGCATCCTTTTCGGAGCGGGCGGAAAGAACCTCTATTTCAATCAGTTTCTTGGCGCCTTCGCCGTCCCTCACGATCATTTCGGCGAGTTGATAAGTGATGTGGTGCAAGGACTCCTGAAAGATCCGGTAATTCCGTGAGCCTGCAGTAATTCTCTGATTCCCGGCGAGCCCGTTTGCAAAGATAAGGGCGGTGTCATTTGTGCTCATGTCCCCGTCAATGGTAATTCGATTAAAGGAATTGCCGACAGAATTCCTGAGAGCTGCTTTCAACGCCATCTGCTCAATCGAAGCATCGGTCAGGATGAAACAGAGCATTGTGGCCATGCGGGGTGCGATCATGCCTGCGCCTTTTGCGCATGCTGCAATCGTGACCGTCTTTCCCGCGATGGTGATTTCACGGGAATTCATCTTCGGGAAGGTGTCGGTCGTCATAATGGCAGCGGCAATATCTCCGAGCGAAAACTTGCCGAGATTTCCTGCAAGGTTAGGCATTGCTTCTCGAATCCGTTCCATGGGCATCCTGTTCCCGATGACACCGGTTGAGCATACATACACACGGGAAGGGTTGATGCCAAGGAGATGAGCAGGAAGCCCCGCCATTTCGAGGGCGTCACTCATTCCCTGTTCACCGGTACAGGTGTTCGCGTTGCCGCTGTTCATGACAATGGCCTGTCCCTTTCCGGAGCGTATCCGTTTCATATCGAGCCTCACCGGAGCTGCCTTAACGCGGTTCGTTGTGAATGTTCCGGCGGCAACGGCTTCCTTCTCCGAAAAAATGAGGCCCATGTCTTTTCTGCCGGGCTTTTTGATCGCCGCCTCCGTGACAGAAAAGAGGTAACCCTTCGGAATTGTCAAATCAGGCATAGGACTAAGATAATGGGACGTCCGGCAATTTTGCAACAGAGAAGGCAGGGGAAATGCGCGGAACGATGAATTTCCTTGAAACGCTCAGGGGAGGATTCACATCTTTGAAGAGAGAGAGGATATAATAGGGCAGAATCAAAGCGCCAGGGGTACGGGAATGAATATTCTGCCCATTTTGCTCATGGGTATAACATCCGTTCTTGTTCAGGTGACCGCTCTCCGGAGACTGATGACGGTCTTCTCCGGCAATGAGCTCGATATCGGCATAACATTATCGGTATGGTTCACTGCGGTCGCGCTTGGCAGTTATTTCGGCACACGGATCAGGTCTCTCCGGGCATTCGCGTGGTCGTTCTTTATGCTCGGTTTTCTCGTTCAGCCGTCGATTCTCGCTGTTGATTGCATACGGCCCCTCTTTTCTATCGGATTCGGTGAAGTGATACCATTTTCACGGTCTGTGTTATCCACCCTCGCGATCCTACTGCCCCTCTGTCTGATCATCGGTATCCAGTTCCCCCTTGCTGTGTCGTATTCAGAGAGGAACGCTTCTCTGGTCTACAGTATCGAGGGAGCAGGCGCATTTCTCGGTGGCATCCTGTTCACCTTTTTCATCGCAGGGAAGGCAGACGCATATCTCCTGGCAGCAGGAGTGAGCATGGTGAATCTCCTCATAGCTCTCCTGCTGCTCAGAAAGAAATACCTTTTCGTGATCCTCCTTATCCCGCTCCTCCTGTACCCAGGAACAGTCACTGTCGAGAAACGTCTGCAGTGGAAAGGTGCGGACATGGTCAGAAAGACGGAATCCCGCTATGGCGAGATAGCGGTCCTGAAGATGAAGGATCAGGTCAGTCTCTTTTCATCCGGTCAAGTTAACTTCTCCTATCCCGATTTTCAGTCCGAGGAACTGAGAGCGCATATTCCGGTTTCCCTCCATCCCTTGCCGGACCGCATCCTGGTCATTGGCGGGTCGCCCGCTGTTCTCAGGGAACTGCTCGAATATCCTGTGAGCTCCATAGATTTTGTTGAGATAGATCCCGCGATCATTGAGGTATCCTTCAATCTTCTCACCCAAGCTGATCGAAGCCGGCTGGAGGGAGGGAAAGTACGGGTGATAGCAATGGATGCAAGAGAATACATAAAAAGAATCGATGAGCAGCGATATGACCTCATTCTGCTGAATATTCCCGAGCCGTCAACAGCGAACATCAATAGATTCTATACAGTTGAATTTTTCAGGGAGACGAAACGGATTTTGAACGAGGGCGGCATCATCTTTTTATCTCTCCAGAAATCATCAGGGTATGTGGGAAGAAGCATTCAGAGGCTCAATGGTTCTGTGTACTCTTCATTGAAGAGTGTCTTTGCCCATGTCGGGGTATCCTCAGAGGAGTATGGGATGTTCTTTGCCGGCGACAGCCGCCTCTGCGCCGATCCCCGGGTCCTTGCAGAGCGATTTACAGGGAGAAGTGTGGCAACACATTATTTTCATCCCTCTCTCTTCTCTGACGTCTTTGATCCTTTCCGGGTGAGGATGGTCAGCGAGCGGCTCGGCACAGTCGATGCCCTGAACTCCGATATGATGCCTGTTGCATATCTCTACAACCTGATGGTCTGGGCCGAGATCCAGGGGAGTGGTCTCCTCATGACTCTGCTCACGTACTGGAAGGGGCTGATTGTCTCGCTGGCTGCAGCCCTCATCCTTTCTGCGGCGCTCCTGTGGAGGAAAAGGCGTGCTGTTTATTTCACTTTCTTAACAACTGGATATTCGTCCATGGCCTTTCTCATGATTGTCGTTCTCGCGTATCAGACCTCCTTCGGGTATGTGTATGAGAGGATCGGACTCCTGACCGCTTTTTTTATGGCAGGAATCGCCTCAGGGTCATATACGCTCAGGGACGCGAGGAGGCCTCTCCTTCTGCTGAGATTCCTTGAGTGCATGACGATCACCCTCCTCATCGCATCTCCCCTCTTCTTTGGCAAGGAGCCGTTCTTCTATCTCCTCAGTTTCAGCAGTGGGTTCCTCGGAGGGGCTGAGTTCAGCGCCGCCAACCGGTTTCTGAAAGAGCAGGATCCGGCAGGAGCCGCGGGAAGGCTGTATGCCTTTGACCTAGGAGGGTCTTTCCTGGGCACACTTCTCACCGCGATATTCTTCGTACCGCTCCTGGGAATTCCCAAAACGATCCTGTTCGTGGTATGTATAAAGGCGGCATCTCTGCTTCTTTTGATGTCAATCGGCGATGAAAAAAATTAGGCTTCTTCTCCTCATGACTGCGCTCCTCTCGATCAGCGGGGGATGGTACGTCCATCCCGAAAAGGATATTGACGAAACGCTCTATCTTCGTGAGATAGCCCCGGACGTAACCTTCTCCCCGAAACAGGGGATTCCGCTCCATTATTCTTCTGATCGGGGAATCATCGCCTTTAATACCTATGATGTGATTCCTTCGATCAGGGGATACGCAGGGCCAATCAAGCTCCTCATAGCATTGCGGATGGACGGAACAATTACCGGCATCAGGATACTCGACCACCGGGAGACGAAAAACTATGTCCATTATATGGAATCCTCCGGCTATCTGTCAGGATTTCTCGGGAAAAATGTCAG
>JBLNHB010000058.1:0-12666 GCA_050268805.1 bacterium
CCAGCACAGGTAGAGGAGATGTGCAGACAGATTCCCGGAGTATACCTGGCGAATATCAATTCAGCAACACAGGTCGTGATTTCGGGAACACGGGAGGCGCTTGAAGATGCCGAGCAAGCACTTGTCCGGGAAGGGGCCCTGAGCGTGAAGAGGCTCGCGGCTGATTCCCCACTCCATTGCCCACTCATGAGTGGGGTCAAGGAGATCATGGAAAAATCCCTTGACGGGATGGTGATTACAGCACCAAAGATACCGATCGTGAGCCATACCAGCCCCGAGCTTCTGACGAGCATGGAGCAGGTGAGAAACGTTCTCTGCAACCAGTTTACAGAACAGGTCCTCTGGCGGGATGCGGTGAACTTCATGTTTGATCGCGGAGTACGGGAGTTTATCGAGATCGGTCCCTCCGATATGCTTAGCAAGCTTGTCAAATGGATACAGCGCAGCGCTGCTGTGTACACGGCTTCGGAGGCCATGGGGGCTCAGCGGGGGTGTGCGATTCCGGGTAAAGAGAGCATATCCTTGAACAGGGCAGAGGAGAGCATGGATGTACAGACTTGACGGGAAAGTCGCACTCATTACCGGGGGGAGCAAGGGAATCGGAAAGGCCATTGCCCTTGTCCTCGCACAATCAGGCGCAAGGGTCTGTGTCAACTACGCCTCGGATGAGGCAAGCGCCGAAGAAGCGGCAGCAGCATTAAAGACTGCCAATGGATGGGGGATGGCCATCAAGGCGGATGTGTCCGATGCCGGGGCTGTCTCCGATATGGTGAATGCCGTTATCAGAGAGGCAGGCTCCCTCCACATCCTCGTCAATAACGCCGGAATTATCCGGGATTCCCTGCTCATGCTCATGAAGGATGAAGACTGGAGAAGAGTCATTGAAACCAATCTGAATGGTGTTTATCATTGTTCGAAGGCTGTTCTGAGGGCGATGATCGGCGAGAAGTGGGGCAGGATTATCAATATTGTCTCACCGAGCGCCCTCATGGGAAGACCGGGCCAGACAAACTATGCCGCCTCCAAGGGAGGCATTTACAGCTTTACCAAATCTCTTGCCCGGGAGGTTGCCCGGCTTGGCATTACCGTGAACGCCCTCTCTCCGGGAGTGATAGAGACTGAGCTGACGAGCGGGCTCTCTGAAAAGGTGAGGCAGGAGTTTCTCGGCATGATTCCCCTGAAGCGGTTCGGGACCCCTGAGGAGGTCGCCCAGGCGGCCTGCTTTCTCGCTTCTTCTGAAGCGGGATACATTACGGGAGAGTTAATTTCTGTTGATGGAGGATTGACATAGTGGAGAAGGCGTCACTCGTTGCAGAATTAAAGAATCTCATCATCAAAGCACTCAAACTCGAGGACATGAATTCCGATGATATCGATGCCGAAGCCCCTCTCTTTGGGGAAGGTCTCGGCCTTGATTCCATCGATGCGCTCGAGCTCGTGGTTGCTCTCGAGAAAACCTACGGCATCAGAATCCCTGACGAGGACGTAGGCCGGGAAGCTTTTGGCTCGGTCAGCGTTCTCGCTGATTATGTCCTGAAGCACCGGAAGGCATGAGCACGTCCGTCAGGCCCTACCAGGTCTTGCACCACGCTTTCCCCTTTATCATGCTCGATGCGGTGTATGATGTCGATCCAGGAACGAGAGGAAAGGGCAGGAAGACGATAACTGCCGATGAATTTCTGGTGCGGAACGCGTATTATCCTGCCTGCCTGATTCTTGAGGCTGCTGCCCAGCTCTCCGGTATCGTGTCAGGGAGAGAACAGGGCGGATTTCTCGCCGGGATGAAGGACATTGTCTTCAGAAAGCAGGTGAGCGCAGGTGATATGGTGGAATTCCGGTCCATCCAGAATGGAACCTTCGGCGGCCTCTACAGTTTTACGGTCCAGGCTTTCTGCGGGAGCGAGCTGGTGATGGAAGGAGAGCTCTATCTTGCGCTGGCATGAGAGCAGGGCAGCTGTCAGATTTGATGAAATTGACTCATTTGGTGTTCTTTGGCACGGACACTATGCGAAGTACTTTGAGATCGGTCGGCTCGACCTCTCGAAACAGTTCAATCTTTCCATTGAAGAACTGGGGCAGCTTGGCTATTATGCACCGGTAGTCAATCTTGGGTGCAGGTTCAGGGAGCCTGCGCGTTACGGTGATGAAATCACGGTTAAAACAACTGTCGAGCCGCTTGAGAGCGCATCCCTCACCTTCCAGTACCAGCTCGTGCGCAGGTCCGACGGCACAATCCTCGCTGAAGGATTTACCAGTCATGTGCTCCTCACCACCGAAGGTAAGATGCTGTACCTCGTTCCCCCTGAACTCGAGAAACCTCTTCACGAGATGATCGCCTACTACAATGGTTAAGCTTTCTGTTTTTCTCGCCCGCATTTCCCGGCGCTCCTTCCGGACGGTCCTGCTTGTCGTCGTCCTCCTGTGTATTGTTTCCCTGGCGGGCATCATGGTCCGCGGGTTCACTGCCAACCTTCTCGATCTCATTCCGGCTCATGCCGAGAAGACGCGGCTCTACCTTCAATTAGTCAGGGATTTCGGCATCATGGATGACGTTTATGTTCTTCTTGATGGCGACATCCAGCGGAACAGGTTTGAAATCCGCGCCTTCAAGGAAGAGCTCTCGAGGAGCGATCTGGTACGGGAGGTGAGCTCAGGACTCGATCCGGCTGTTCTCCAATTCCTCGGACAGGTCTTCCGCCAGGATGCTCTTCTCTATCTCAGCGATGATGAGCTGAACTCGGCACTCGCAAGACTCCGTCCCGACGAGATGGAGAAACAGGTGAAAAAGATGAAGAGCCGCCTTGTCCTGCCCTCAGGCCTGCTCTCGATGAGCGATCCGCTCGGTTTCTCTGATTTCGTGATGCCCCATATGCCTTCCTTCACGGTACCCGTCGATCTTGCATCCGGTTCCTTCTCGTCTCAGGACGGGAGGCGGCTTTTCATCGTCATCAAGCCTGCCGGTGAAGCGAGGGACATCGATTATGGCAGGAAGCTCCTTGCATTCATTGACGCCGCCTTCAAGAAACATTTTTCCGATAACCGGGGCATGCACATAGGGGTCACCGGAAACCATGCCATAACCTATCATGAGCAGGAGATCATGAAACGGGATATCCAGTGGAATTTCATCAATTCCTTTCTTAGTGTCGCTCTCGTGTTCTGGTTCTTCCTGAGAAACATGCGGGCGATGGTGTATACGTTCATTCCCATTCTCCTCTCGGTCGTCATTACACTGGGGGTCGCCTCGACGTTCTTCGGCGCGATGAGTGAAGTCTCGGGGGCATTCGGCGCCATGCTCGTAGGACTCGGGGATGATCTGGCGATTATGCTCTATATCAGGTTCCTTTTGGATTTGAATATCACGAGTGCGGTCGAGGATACCGCGACACCGATATGGGCCGGCGTCCTGACGACGGCCGCAACGTTTTATCCCATGCTCTTGTCGGATTTCAGGGGAATCAGGGAGTTCGGTTTCCTGACAGCAACGGGCATTATCCTCTGCGGGGTATTCGTTTTTCTGCTCTCCGCGCCGCTCATGGGGAGAGGGAAGCCGGTCCTGCCAAGACACACCGGCGTCGAAATCCTTCCGGTCTATGCGGTCAAGCACAGGAAAGTGGTCATCCTGCTCTTTATCGTTGTGGCGGTGGTTTCGCTCATTGGCTTCCGGCGGATAACCTTTACAGCAGACCTGCAGAGCCTCGGTGCCCGTGAGAATCCTGCGCGGCGGTTGTTTTCATCGGCAGGCATCGAGCAGGGAGGAACGTTTGTTACGGGCATTGTCCCAACACGGGACGAAGCGGTCCGGGAGTCTGCGGCCGTTGTCCAGGCACTCCGCGGAGCAGGCATGCCGAACACGCTGTCTCTCGCATCGTTCATACCACCCCGTGAGCAGCAGCTGAGAAACATCAAGAAGATGCAATCTGTTGATCTCGCCGGAGCGACGCGAACATTTATATCCCTCGCAAAAAAGTATGGGTTCAGCGATACCCGCATATGGACCATGGCCGAAAATATGAAGGGATTCCTGAGTGTCGGGAAACCGCTTGAAATCGAAACACTATCAACCACCGGCATGGGGGATTTCCTCGGCAGGTTCTGCAGACAAGAGGATGGTGGTTATCGATACCTCGTCATGGTTCAGAATGGGAACGACGCGGAGGATGTCCTCAAGGACCATGTTGTTGTTGGCTCTTCTACGGTCAAGGCCGAACTCTCTTCGATGCTGAAAAAAAATGCGATTCTTATTACCCTCCTTGGGATTCTCCTGGCCAATGTCGTCATATACATTAAATTTAGAAATATCCTGTACACTGTCTATGCACAGATTCCTGTGCTGCTCTCCATACTCGCCACCGGTGCGGTCCTGACGTGGTGCGGCGTCCATATTCACATCATGAATGCGGTCGTTGCGGTGATGCTCTATGGGATAGGGACGGATTACTCGATCCACCTGATACACCATCTCATGAGAGAACAAGGGATGGATGGTCTTGTCCGGGGCCCGGCCCGGGCACTTACCTTCGCGGCCTACACAACGATCGTCGGGTTCGGAAGCATTTATTTCTCCTCCTATCAGGGGCTCTCAGAGATGGGCCTGGCCGTAACGATCGGGATTTTTTTTACCCTGCTTTTCTCGCTCGCGCTGATTCCGGTTCTCATGCAGATGAAACAATCCGGAGGGGACAGGTGAGCACATACAAGGGCTCTCCTGCTATAGTAGAAATGTGCCGCCGGCACTCTGTGGAGATGTCACGCAGAAAGGTCGTCAGATGAATGATACCTGGGTGCTGATCCCTGCGAATAACGAAGGCCGCTCCATCGGAGCCGTCATATCGGGGTGCCGGGCTTATTGCAGGAACATCCTCGTTGTTGATGACGGCTCCAATGACAGCACCGGAAGGATCGCTGCCGCAGCAGGGGCCCAGGTGGTACGGCACGACAGCAATAAGGGAAAAGGCGCGGCGCTCAGGACAGGGTTCCGGATGCTTCTCGATCGGGGATGCAGGGTTGTCATAACACTCGATGCTGACGGCCAGCATGATCCCCGTGAGATCCCAAGGTTCCTGAGCTCCTACGAGCGGATCGCCGCAGAAGAGAAGAGAGAAGTCATCGTCATCGGCTCCCGGATCCGGGGAAAGGAACGGATTCCGCTCTACCGGGCTGTTCCTCACCGGATCGGCGAGTTCTTCATATCCCTCGCCGCCCGAAGGCATATCCCGGATACACAGTCCGGTTACCGGCTCTATACGAGGGGAATTCTCGAGGCGATCGAGTGCAGCGCGAAGCGGTTTGATATGGAAGCAGAGATCCTGATCAAGGCGTCGCGGAAGGGGGTGAGGATAGAGCAGATCCCGATCGAGGCTATTTACCGGGAGAACTATACGACCCATTTCCGGCCGGTCGTTGATTTTTACCGGATCAGCATAATGGTTTTGAAAAATCTATTTAAATAAGGAAGGAGGTTCCCATGTCCGGCAAGTCGTTCTCATTCTTTTACTTCCTTAGTTCCGTTCTTTTCATTGTTCATTTCCTGTCAGCCGGTTGCGTCACGGCAGAACCGCGCAAGACACTCCCGGCCAGTGAAGTTCTCGAACGCCTGGATCAGTCGAAGTATACCACTGCCCAAATCAAGGAGTACCTGAAGTCGATCGAAGGGAGCAGAATCAAGGGCGAAGGTAAGGTCGTCAATGTGCTGGGAGGGAAACTGGGGAAAATGAGGGTCACTGTTCTGGCGCCGGGGAGCAGGCCCAAGAAGGGATACAATATTGTCCTGTACACCGGGCAGAATGCAGTAGCAGAATTGAATATCAACGACCGGATCAGTCTTGAAGGCGAACTCGGAAGGGCGAGCTTTATCGGGGGAGGGAGCATTGATGTGAAGGCCGCTGTTTACAGGAAATTAAAGTAATTCTGTCCGTGTATGACGAAGTTCGAAACCATTCAGTACTGATGAAAACAAAGGAGAGTGCCTGTCATGAAGAAAATATGTAGTCTCCTCATCGCGGCTATGCTTCTTGTTTCCTGCGGCGGGAAGCAGGGACAGAAACCCGCGGCAAAGGGAAAGAAGCTCGGTACAGAAGACATCGTCGTCAGCGAGCCGCTCAAAAAGAAGTTCGATACGATCATCGTTCCTGATTTCTCGTTCGAAAATACCAGTATCCAGGAGGTCGATGAGGCGAAGTATCCTGATTTCAAGAAGGTGGTCCATGAACTCGGCACAAAGGTCCCGGACCAGGTGGCAGCAAATCTTCGGGAAATGAAAGTGTTCAAGAAGGTCGAGCGGGTGAAGACAGCAGGCAATGCGGGAGCGAATACCGTAGTCCTGAATGGAAGGTTCACCACGATCACCTCGGGGAACAGGGCCTTGAGGCTCTTTGTCGGCTTCGGCGCCGGAACGTCCACCGTTGGCGTCGACGGTGAGCTCTCCGATGCGTCATCAAAGAAGAGGCTCGCGCGATTCATCCACAACCGGCATTCTCCGGCAAGCATGGGTGATTACCACAAGATATTTGCCGCAGACGGAAAGAACATTGCACACGACATTGCGCTCTTTATCAAGCGGCTCTATTACATGCAGACTGAGTAGCAGGGGAAACCGTTGAATCTCCACATTATCGCTCCCTGCAGGGGGGAGGATATCTGGCGGAAGAAGAAGGCTACGTTCACTCTCCCCCCCATGTCGCTTGCGCTGCTTGCGGCGCTGACCCCGCCGGAGTTCACCATCAGGGTGACCGATGAGCTCGTTGATGACATCGATTTCAGATTCCCGGCAGACCTTGTTGCACTGAGCGTCAACACGACGAACGCCTTCCGTGCCTATGAAGTTGCTCAAAAGTTCAGGGAGTCCGGAGCCGCCGTCGTGATGGGAGGCATTCACCCATCGGTCATGCCTGATGAATCCCTCAGGCATGCAGACAGCATCGTCATCGGAGAAGCAGAGCCTGTCTGGCCGGAGGTGCTCGATGATTTCAAAAGAGGTGCACTGAAGAGCACCTATCATTGCGCTCAGAAACCGGACCCCGGTCTGATCCCCCAGCCCCGCTGGGAGTTTCTGGGCGAGAAGAAATACTATGTGCCGAGGACATTCCAGGTGTCGCGCGGGTGCCCCCATGGATGCAGCTTCTGCTCATCCACACAGTTCTTCGGCGTTCAGTACCGGTTCCGTCCGATTGATCGCGTTGTCGACGAAATCAGCAGCTACCCGAAGCGCATGGTCGTGTTCGTCGACGACAATATCGTAGGGAAGCCTGACTATTCCCGCGAGCTCTTCAAGGCGCTCAGGGGACTCCGCAAGATGTGGGTTGCCCAGTCGAGTATTGATATTGCGAAGGACGAATCGCTCCTGAAATTGGCAGCAGAGAGCGGATGTGCAGGACTCCTCATCGGGTTTGAGAGCATCAGGTACGAAAACCGCGCCGATGTGAAAAAGTTGAGAAGCGCTGACGACTATGCGGCAGCAATACGGATTATCAAGAAGCATGGCATCGGAGTGCACGGCTCTTTTGTTTTCGGGTTCGACGATGACACCGCGGACCTCTTTTCTTCGACCATGGATTTTGTTCTGAGGAACAGACTCGATGTCGCGAACTACTGTAAGCTCACCCCCTTTCCGGGTACGCGGCTCTTTGAAAGAATGGAGCAGGAGGGAAGACTGCTCCACCGGAACTGGTCTCTCTACGACCGGTACAACGTTATATTCCAACCGAAGCACTTTTCGATTGAAGAGTTCAAGGATCTTGCGGATGGTATCTACCGGAAGACCTACTCCATCCCCTCCATTCTCCGGAGGACACCCCGGGTCATGAGGAACATCCCCTACTACTACGCGATCAATATGAGCTACTGGCGCGGGGCAAGGCTCCGGAGGAGCTCCTGAAGAGGGAGTACCCTGTCTGACTCGAGGGCGGAAAAGGCCGCCTCCGGAATGGCGGCATTGATCCGGATATTCTCCAGAGCAACAGCAAACCTCTTATCCCCTGCAAGGATTGAAAAACGAGAGGGTACATTCTCAGGGCCGGTCTCTTCTATCATGATTTTGAAGAGGACCCGATTGCCGTTATACTTTTCGATGAGATGGGTCTCGAGCGTTTTTTTGTTGAAGAAGTACCGCCCTGCCATGACCGACTCGCCGCTCCCCCCGCTATAGAATGCCAGGATATAGTCATCGTTCGACTCAATGACATCACTGCGCAGGCCTTTCAGGGTCTGGGAGTCGGGGAGGAGCGAGGGGATCTGGAGAGACCCCGTGTAGAGAGCGTCCTTATCGGGGAGGTAGATCCCGACGGTGTCTTCTGTGATGAGCATTCGCATGACGGTCACACCGAAGGGACCGAAGAGCGAAGACGCGAGGAGATTGGGTCTCCGGTAATTCAAAGCACCGGTGACATACGCAAAGGACTCCTCCTCACGGTAGACACGTATCTTGAGCGCGGCACTGAGGGTGTCTATGCGGTCATAGCTTATCTTCTCGATGAGATAGGCTGAGGTGATCCCCTCGGGAGGGAGGGGGGGCGGAATGACTGCTCTCGGTGCGCAGGAAAGGATCAGTGCAGACACGAGGGCGAGACTAACACGCCTTGTCGTTTCTCTCATTCCATGCCTTTTCGGCGAGTTGTTCCCATCGGACAGCGTACTTATCGATCTCGGGCGCGAAGGTGGTGAGGATCTTCTCTGCCCCTTCGTGAGTGAATTTCACGCCGGGGATGCTGCAGACTTCACGGTACTGGGCGGGATGGTCGATGATCATGCACGGCCTCAGGAGGTTGGTGTTCTTCTGCTGGTTTTCCCTGATCTTCTTGAACATCGGTGAGGTGACCGCGACCCGAAGGGGAACATCCTTGATGTTGTGCATCGAAAAATGGCAGAACACGCAGGGCTCGACATCACCCTTCGAATTGATGTGGAAGTATTTTCTGCCGCCGGCGATGCATCCTCCCACGACGGGACCGTCGTTCCAGAAATCGCCGAAGAACATCTCCTTGGTAGCGCGAAAGTGGGCGATTCTCTCCCGCAGGAGATCACGCTGCTCGGGTGTCGGGACAAGGTCCCATTCCGGTTCTCTGCCGACGGGGGTGTAGAGGAAATACCATCCCACCATGCAACCCTGCTCCATCCAGTGATCGACGAATTCGTCCGAGACAAGAATCTCTGCGTTCTTTCTCGTCATCGTTGCCGAGAAGCCGAAGAGGATTCCCGCTTCTTTCAGGAGCCGCATGGCACGGAGCACCTTCTCGTAATGTCCCGACCCCCTCCGCTCGTCCGTCTCTTCCCGGAACCCCTCGACGCTGATGGCGGGCAGGACATTGCCGAGCTCGGCAAGCCTCCTGACCCTGGTTTCGTCGAGCAGCCCTCCATGAGTAAAGACATGGAAGGCCATATCATGGTGCTTCTCGAACACATCGAAGATATCCTGCCGGAAGAAAGGTTCTCCGCCCGAAACAACGACGAAATAGATTCCCATCTCCTTTGCCTCGGTCAGGACACGGTCAATCACCTCGAAGGGGAGATCCTCCTCTTTGCTGTACATGCCGGCATAGCATCCGAAACATCTGAGGTTGCATTTCATGGAAGGGCTCATGACGAGGAGCCCGGGCGGATAGAAGCCGCCTTCCTCTTCAGAGAAGCGCTTCCGCTTCGTGGTCCCCACGAGGAGCTGGTTGATGATGAAATTCCTGACGATCATCTTCACATGGACATCCGACGCGTTCCTCAGGATTTTCATGGCTGATTTCAGGCTCGGGTGCCCCTTGAGCCACAGCTCCCTGATTCCCTGGATCGCCTTCTTGTAATGGGGCCTGTTTGTCGCCAGCTCGGCAAGCCGGGTGTAATGGATCAGCATGGAGGGCGAGCTCACCGAGAGGAGCTGGAAGAGCCCATAGATGGCCTTGGAGAGAATGAGAGGTTTATACTTGCCAACCACCTGAATGCACAGCCTCCTTTTTCAGAACAGCGTTGATCCATCCCGCGCCCTGGTAAGCGAGCAGGTCTTCCCGCGTTGTTGGGAAGCAGGCAAAGGTCCTGACAACAGGGCCTTTATCAGACTCTTCATATTCGTGGGGATAAAAATACTTCCATGCGCCGAGGTACCCTGTGTAGAGCTCCTCCGGGGTCATCCGGGCAGGCTGGAAGACAACCTTCGCCGTCGTATACTCGGCAAAACTGGCCGTAAGGAGACGGCCCTGGGCGTGCAGCCGCTCGTAGAGCCTGCTCTTGGGATAAGGAGTGAGGATATGGAACTCCGCCTCCTCGATCCCGTGCTTCTGTGCAAAGGAAACCGTCTTTTCAAAGATGTTTTTTTCGTCATGGTCGAAGCCGAACACAAAGGAGGCAATGATCTTGATCCCGGCATTGCGGATCCTCATCAGGTAGTCGCCTGCTTTCCTGACCTGGACATCGTCAATGACCTCATTCAGCCCCGCAGAAATCCAGGGGCTCAGATCAACATACAGAGACCAGCAGTTGCTGTTCCTGATAAGGGTCAGGAATTCGCCATCCCCTCCGATCTTGAGGGGAGCGAGGCCCACCCATTTTTTCTGCGTTTCCTGCAATGCCTTGAAAAAGGGGATGGTCCTCCGCTTGGCGAGATGGAGGTTGTCATTGACAATGAATATGTAACTGTCCAGCTTCCTCACCTCCCCGATAAGGGTGTCGATGTCCCTCATTCTGAAGGTCGTCCCGAATGTCTGGGGCACCGAACACATGTCACAGTTGACCGGACAGCCCCGTGAGACCTGAAGCGAGTTCATGGGAAGATATCCTTTCCCGTCGCAGATGATATCCCACCGCGGAAAGGGGACATCGAGGGGAGGCTGCTCGCATTTATAGACTCTCTCCAGTTTCCCACGTTCAAAATCCTTGATCACCTGCTCCCAGACCCCTTCTGCCTCACCGATGACGATCGCATCCGCGTGTTCGAGTGCTTCCTGCGGCGCGAGGGAGACATGCACGCCGCCAAGCACGACCAGGATGCCGAGAGAGCGATAGGCATCGGCGATCTGGTATGCCCGGTTTGCCTGGGGGGTCATGAGCGAGATGCCGACAAGATCTGAATCATTCGCGATCGTCAAAGGCTCTACGCGTTCGTCAATGAAAGAGATCTCCCAGTCATCGGGAGTGAGCGCCGCCACGGTTGCGACCCCAAGAGCCGGAATGTACCGCCGGTAGATGAGGGGGAAGTGTCCCCACTCCGGGAAAATGAGTTTGAGCCTCATAGAGAAAAGCGTTCCTTGTCCTTAAGCCAGAATGGCATGAACGTATACCACTGATCCGGATACCGCTTGATATACTTCTCGAAGATAGCGATGATCTCGCTCAGGCTTTCCCTGACCGTCTCTTCTGTGTTTGAGTATACTGGTACTGCCAGGGGTTTTTCAACATGAATAGCATAGGTGTTGTACCCCTCCATGACCATGAAGGCGGGCAGGATGATCGCTTCGGAGGCAAGGGCGAGCACAACAGGACCTCTCGGGAAAAGTGCTTCATGGCCGAACATGTCCATCTTCATGCCCCGGTCGTGCTGGATACGGTCTCCCTGGATGGCGATGATGCCTCCCTCCTGGAGAATGCGGAAAAAGCGTATGGCGCTGAACTCACCCGGTCTGAGTTCCACATGGGTTGTATTGGAGAGTTTCCTGAGCCGGTTCCTCCGCTCTTCGATGATCCCCTGGCTGTCGGGATAATAGGCAATGGTCGGCGGCCGGAGTCCCCGTTCTGCCAGGGCAAGCCCTCCGATCTCCCAGTTCCCCATGTGGAGCGTGAGGATGATGATTCCCTTTCCTGAGTGGAGGGCATCGAAGAGAAACTCATCTCCGACATAGCGGATCCTGAATTTCTTGATTCTTTCCCTGCCATGGCTGATGAAGAAAAGGTCTATAAGGTAATAGGAGTATTTGAGAAAAACGCGGTAGGCCAGATACCCGTGGAAAAAAAGCCCGCGGTCAGAGAAGATGATTTTCATGTTGGCGATGATGGCCCGGTAATTCGCGAAGGTAAAGAGGATAAACAGCGTGCAAAAGAAGTGAGCTGTCAGGCGCATGAACCATCGGGGAAGCACCTTCGTGGCAGAGATGAAGGAGAGAATCAGGGAGCGGAAAAAAACATTGCCCTGATATTCCCTGAACCTGGTCTTTGCTTCAGCCTTCATGGTCGACTATTATAACCAATTCCCTCTCTGGTTTGAGGAAAGAAGAGATCGGACGGGGTCCTCCATGCGATGACCTGTTTGACTCATCAGGCCCTCTTGATTTATCGTAATGGCTGATAGGAGGATATTTTCGGATTTATTTATGAAAGCAGGCACACCGGCCACGTGAAGATTCTCTTTATCAGTCCAAAGTGGGAAAAATTTCCGCACTGGGCGTATCACCTGCCTCAGCTCGGTCCGCTGACGGTTGCCGGATTGACTCCGCGGGAGCATGAAATCGCTTACCTGGACGAATTCGTCAAACCGGTTGATTTCGATGCTGATGCGGATCTGATCGCAATCACCGTGATGACCGCGCAGGCGGGAAGGGCGTACCAGATAGCCGATGAATTCCGCAGGAGAGGGAAACGGGTCGTTATCGGCGGGATTCATCCGACGATCGTACCCGAAGAGGCCGGACAGCATGCTGACGCGGTCGTGATCGGCGAAGCCGAGGCGGTCTGGTCGGAGCTCTGCCGGGACGC
>JBLNHB010000059.1:0-24101 GCA_050268805.1 bacterium
TCGGAGCTGTCCTCGTAAAAAATAGGAAAATCATTGCCGAAGGATATCATAAAAAGGCAGGCTTACCTCATGCCGAGGCGGAGGTTATTTCACATGCCAAAGACAACATTGCGGGCTCGACCCTTTATGTGACATTGGAACCATGCAGCCATACCGATAAACGCACGCCCCCGTGTACAAAAACTATCATCTCTTCGAAAATTAAACGCGTCGTCATAGCTATGATTGACCCTAATCCAAAGGTATCAGGCACGGGTATCCGACTTCTCAAAGATGCCGGCATCGATGTGCAGGTCGGGGTTCTTGCAAATGAAGCTCAGAAACTGAATGAGTTTTACGTTAAGTATATTAAGACTGGCATCCCTTTTGTAATCTTGAAAACTGCAATGACCCTTGATGGCAAGACCGCGACGCCTCAGGGTGAATCGAAATGGATTTCTTCTGAAGAATCGAGAAGACTTGTTCATAGACTCAGGGGTGTGGTTGATGCAGTTCTGACTGGAAGCGGTACGGTGAGGGCTGATAATCCCCGATTTACTACCCGCATAAAAGGCTTGAGGGATCCTCTGCGGATCATCATTGATCCTGACCTAGCCATACCGGACGGATATCATGTTCTCGACATGCCTCCCCAGACCCTAATTGTTACAAGAAGCAGGAACTCACGGGTACAAAAGCTTAAGGAGAGGGGAATCGGCATTATTCCCTATTCCGGAGATCTTGATCTTCAATCCCTCATGGCCACGCTTGCAAAGAGGGGAATTATCTCTCTTCTTATAGAAGGAGGGGCAACCCTCGCCTCGCACGCTCTCAATGCCGGCATTGTCGACAAAGTTATGTATTTTGTAGCACCCAAGATTATCGGCGGACGCGAATCCTATCCGGCAGTCGGCGGCACAAGCTACCGTACGATTGAAGACGCACTGCGGGTTGAGAACATAAGGGTGAGGAGAATCGGAGAGGATATACTCATTGAGGGATATCTGAAAAAATGAACTTCATTCGCACGGGAGTGCCATCCGAAAAACCGTCCCATCTGACAGTCTGTCAAACGTTATTGTTCCGCCGTGAGCCGTAATTATTTTATGAACAATGGCAAGGCCGAGGCCTGTTCCGCTCTCTTTTGTCGTATAAAACGGTAAGAATATCTTATCTTTTAATTCTTCTGCAATTCCATGTCCTGAATCCCTGATGAAAAGGTTCACTGAGGCATCTGTCCTCTCGGATTGTATAACAAGTTCACCATGATCACCCATCGCATCGACCGCATTCTGTATGAGATTCGAAAATACCTGCCTCATCAGCGACTCGTCTGCACTAATGCGGCAATCTGCAATATGAAGTTCGACATTGATATTCTTTTGAGCGATGACTGCATCAGTAATCTCTTGAATCAGGGGGAAGACATCAAGACGAGTTTTGTGGATCGAAAGAGGATGGGTGAAGGACATAAAATCCGATATGATTCTGTTCATCATGGCAATTTCTTTGTCGATTGCTGTTACAGTATTTTTGAGATTATCAGGTATCTGCTTCAAGAGAATCTTTGTATACCCGGCGATGACTCCCATGGGGTTTCTCAGTTCATGAGCTATGCCTGCCGACATCTCACCGAGGGTGCTGAGATGTTCCCTGAGTTTGATCTGCGACTCCATCGCCCTCAGGTCCGTGAGGTCGGTAAAAATAATAATTTTCCCCAACGTCTCTCCCTCTCTGTTCTTCAAGGGTGAGATATTCAATCCGAGCCACACCCGTTTCCGGAGTGGAGTCTCATAGAGAACCTCGCCCCGTTCAAGGAAAGGGATATTCCTGATGACCTCAGATACATCGCCGTGAAAGATCTCATGTTGAAACCTGTGCAGGCATGATTCAGCCTGAATGCCAAGAATTTTCTCGGCAGCGGAGTTCATATGGGTAATCCTCAATTCAGGATCAAAGCTTATAACACCGCTGGGAACACTCTGGAGAATGTTTTCATTATAGCTCTCCATATCTTCAGCTCTGTCCTCCGCTTTCTTCTTCAGCTCGCCCAGTTCTCTTTCTTTTTCTTTCAATTTTTGGACAAGTTCATGAAAAGTGCTCACCATGAACTCAATTTTCGAGTCCTGTCCTTCCTGTTCCTTCGCTTTTCCGCTCGCTCCTTTATTGAAAGCTTTTCGTACGAAGGAGAACAACAGAGCGAGGGCAATGATGATGGACATCCAGAAAAGAACAACCCGCGAATGGAGCATAATCGTGTCCGGCTCAGCGGCATATGCAAAGTCTGTGATCAAGGAGAATTCCAATAGCATGAAGAAGCTTTTAACGGTTTCCATCGAGGTATATTCCGAGGAGTCGTTCGCCCCAAAAGAGTGAAATCAGCGCTCCAAGAGCGAGAAACGGACCAAACGGTATTTTGGTTTTCCTCCCCTTCCCCTTTGCTACCATGAGGAATATCCCAACAATCGAGCCGATGAGACTTGCTGTGAATGTTGTCATGAATACCCCTTTCCAGCCGAGGAAACTCCCGAGCATCGCCATCATTTTAATATCCCCCCCGCCCATGCCACCTCTGCTGAAATGGGCGATGAGATAAAAACTACCGCCCCCAACAAGCATGCCGATAATGCTCTGAAGGGTCCCCAATTCTTTAGTCGCGTTATAGGGATCAATCGTCAGGAAAGAGCTGAACAGAATCCCGATGATTATTCCGGGTATGGTTATAGCGTCAGGAATAATCTGATGATCGAGATCAATAAAGGTGATCACCAGGAGGGAAGAGACAAGAACCATGTATAGGAGCGTATGCCAGTGAATTCCGAATTTCCAGACGACAAGGGTATAGAGTACCCCGTTGACCAACTCGACAAGCGGATATCGAATCGAAATACTGCCCCGGCAATTCCTGCACTTTCCCTTCAGGAGAACATAGCTCACCAGGGGTATATTATCGATAGCTCTTATCGGAGAGCCGCAAGCAGGACACTTCGATGCAGGATAGACTATGGATTGTTTACCGGGAATTCTATAAATACAGACGTTGAGGAAGGACCCGATAATGGCCCCAAAAATAAAAATTATGATGAACACGGACAGATTAGGCCTCCACGGCAGTGATTTCCTCGATCTCCTGTTTCAAGCGCTGAATCTCCTTGTCCAGTTTTTCAAGTTTCAACAAGGCGTCCTTGATCTCAGGGTCCTCGAAGACATTTACCCTTTTCCTGCCGCTTAATTCCGATACTCTGTTTCCAATGGTTACCAGGACTTCCCGTTTTTCCCTCTCCTGTTTTTCGGTCGCGCCGAGAATCTTCATGACAGCCAATTCTATTTTTGTTCTCTCGATTAAAATCGAAACGTACCATTTCAGTTTCTCTACTCCAGTCGTCAGCTCCTTATGAACTTTGTTCAGCATAATGCCTCCCGCTAATAGGTATTGAAGTATGTCAGCTTCGTTTTCCACATTCTATTGACCCGTTCTCTCAGCAAAGGATATTGATCGAGATGCGGGCTGAGGTTCAAGAGACCGCAGGCTTCTCTACGGGTCGTTTCGACAACTGATCGGTCCCGTATGATATTCGCCACTTTGAGGTCGGGCATGCCGGACTGCTTTGTCCCGAAGAAATCCCCCGGACCCCGTATCCCCAGGTCCTCTTCGGCGATCTGAAATCCATCGGTTGTCTTCTCCATAACAGCGAGCCTTCTCTTTGCATCATCACCAGGCACGCCGTATGCGAGCAGAACACAATAGGATTTTCTTCTTCCGCGGCCTACCCTCCCGCGTAACTGGTGGAGCTGGGAGAGTCCGAATCTCTCCGCATGAACAATAATCATCACGTTCGCATTCGGCACATCCACACCGACTTCGATAACGGTCGTACTTACGAGAATCTGGATATCGCCTGATCTAAATTCAAGCATGACTTGCTGTCTCCCGTCCGGATTCATCCTGCCGTGGACCAGTTCGACCCGATAGGAGGGGAAGATCTCCTTCAGTTTTTCCTTTCCAAGCTCTGCGGATCTCAGGTCGAGACTACTGTCCTCTTCTATCACAGGGTATACGACATACACCTGCCCGCCCGAAACGATTTCCCGTTGGATCAGGTCATACACTTTTCTCTTTTCTGATTCAGAGACGATGCATGTCTCTACCGGCGTCCTTCCCGGAGGCAGCTCATCGATGCAGGAATAATCCATATCGCCATACAGAGTCAGGGCGAGGGTTCGCGGTATTGGAGTTGCGGTCATAATGAGAACATCGGGATTTACTCCCTTTCCCTTTAACAGTGCACGTTGCCTGACTCCGAACCGATGTTGCTCATCAATGACGGCAAGGCCGAGATGGTCAAATAGGATGTCATCTTGAATGAGCGCATGGGTACCGATAACCAGGTCCGGCCGGCTTTTCTGTTCTCTTGTCTTTGATGTGTACAGCGCGCAGTTCACATCCATACCGTCAAGGAGATTCCGAATATTGGCATAATGCTGCTGGGCAAGCAACTCGGTGGGGGCCATGAGTGCGGCCTGGTAGCCGCATTCCACTGCCCTGAGCATCGCCATGAGCGCAACAACGGTCTTCCCGCTTCCCACATCTCCCTGGATGAGCCTATTCATGGGATGGGGCTCCGCCATATCAGAAAAAATTTCCTCTATAACCTTGTTCTGGGAGTTTGTGAATGTGAACGGAAGAGACCGCTTGAGGAGTTCAGTCAAATGCGGAGCAGCAGAGAAGCCGATACCCTGTTTCTCAGAAACACCTTTTCTCACCTGGGCTACGCCAAGATGGAAGCAGAAAAGCTCATCGAAAATAAGTCGCCGGTGGTACCCGCTTTTCCCTTGGTTCAAGGCATCGACATCAACACCGTTCCCTTCGGGGAAATGAATGTTTTGGACCGCGTCAGTATATGCGACCAAGCCGTTTCTTTCAACGAGTTCTTCCGGTATGTATTCCTGAAGCTTCGGGACTGCATAGTGGACAATGTGATACATGGCTGATCTCAGGGTCTTTTGGCCGAGTCCGGAAACAGTCCTGTATACCGGGACGATCCTTGCGGTGTGAATAAACTGGTCCTTTCCGTCATCTACGAATTCATATTCAGGATTCTCCATTTCATAACCTGTCCCATAGTAAGGGTTTGTCCTGATATTCCCGCTCAAGAAAATCTGTTGTCCTATCTTGAATACCTTTTTCATGAAAGGCTGATTGTACCATTTCGCCTTTATGATCCCTGAACCGTCCGAGACCGTTAATTCAAAAATTTTGAAGTGTTTGCGGCGTGGGACGATCACTTCTGCTGATACAACATTACCACACACAGTTGCGATCTGATCTGAAGAGAGATGGACGATCTTCTTGAGAGCACTTCTGTCCTCATACCGGAAGGGCAGGTACAGGAGGGCATCTTCAAGAGAAACAATGCCGAGTCTTTGGAACTGCTTCGCCCTCACCGGGCCAACCCCCTTGATGAATTGTATGGGGTCACGGAGGAAATCACCACCCATAGGGACGACTATTCCTGCTTATCAGTCTCTTCCTTGAGGGTCTGTTCGAGTGTTTTTTCTGTTTCTTCGTGCTTCATTTTAGAGTATTCGCTTTCGCTGATAATATCTATATCCCAGCCGGTGAGTTTCATTGCAAGTTTCACATTCTGTCCTTTTTTTCCTATAGCGAGAGACAATTGCTGATCATTGACGACAACCATTGCTGTTTTCTCATCCTCATTGATCCCAATCCGGTCGACAGTTGCCGGACTGAGAGCCCTGGCAATGAGCATGCGGGAATCATCGGTCCAGGGAATAATGTCTATGCGCTCCCCCCGGAGTTCCCGAACAATAGACTGAACTCTGGTCCCCTTCATTCCGACACAGGCACCAACCGGATCGATCGACGAGTCCTTCGAAACAACAGCGATCTTTGTCCGCTCGCCCGGCTGTCTTACAATACTCTTGATTTCGACAATCCTGTCGTTGATTTCAGGCACTTCAAGCCTGAAGAGCTCAGCAACAAATTTCGGATCAGTCCGGGACAATATTATCTCAGGACCTTTCGGGGTTTCCCGAACATCTTCAACATATGCCTTGACAGCATCACCCCGTTTCAGATTCTCGCCGAGAAGGGTTTCCCGTTTCGCAAGGACCGCTTCCGCTTTGCCGATATCAACGTAATGCATTCCCTTATCCTTACGAGTAATAATCCCGGAAACAACCTGGCCGACCTTGTCCTTGTATTCATTGAAGACGACTTCCCTTTCCGCTTCCCTCACCCTCTGGAATATAACTTGTTTTGCCGTTTGCGCAGAGATTCTTCCCAAATCCTCCATAGGCAATGGTATCTCGATGATATCACCGACAGCCGCATTGTCTTTGTATTTTTTTGCCTCCTGGATGGTAATCTCTTCCGAGGGATTCTTCACTTCATCAACAACAACCCTCTGATCAAAAATGTGAATGGCGTATTTCTCGGTATCGATTTTGGACACTATTTTTTTATCCATACCATATGTCTTTCGTGCAGCAGAGAGCATCGCATATTCAATCGCCTTCAGTACCGATTCCTTCGAGACGCCTTTTTCCCTGCTTATTTGATCAATGATATAGTAAAGTTGCTTGTTCATAATCAAAACTCAATCTCCAGTCTCGCCTTTTTTATTCTGTTAAAATCTACGGAAACAGTTTTCTTGCCGATATCGAGGACGATCTCTTCACCCCGAATATCCTGAATAATCCCCACAAAAAAAGACTGGTTGTCAATCGAACCATCGATGACAATCCTTGCCTTTTTCCCTTTCTGCCGTACAAAGTCATCGAGCTTTTTCAGAGGCCGATCAAGACCCGGAGAACTCACTTCAAGGGTATAGGCGCCGGCTATCGGATCTTCGACATCGAGAAGTGCTTCCAAGTCCCTGCTTACCGTCTCGCAATCACTGAGTGAGACCCCGCCTGCTTTGTCGATAACGACCTTCAGGAGAGATTTACCCTCCCTCCCCGCGAGTTCGACTTCTATAAGTTCAACGCCGTTCATGTCAGAAACTCTCTGCGCCAGAGACCGTATTTTATCAATTATACTGTAATCAGCCATCATATAAAACAAAAGAGTGGGTCGCCCCACTCTTTGGGAATTAAACGTAACTAACTGTATCAGGTTTTTTCATAAAAAGTCAATGTCTTAGGCATGTTTTGCAGATATATGGAAAAAGCAAATCTCCACATCTATGAACAATAAAAAACCAATTTTAGTTATTTGGAAAACATTTTATGCCATTTATAGAATTAAAGAAATATAACATATTGAAATAAAAGATAATTTAAATAGCATGATTATTGCCTAAAAATACATAATTTTTCATCGACTTATGTTAAGAAGATATATTGACAGGAGATCCATGTCTGATCATTTGGTCAACCCAAGATTATCGGATTTGTACAGCTTGGTTTCAGCCAGGAGGAGTTACGGAAAGAAATCAGAGCATTACAGATTGTACTAACAGTATTCATGTCGTTATTTATTCTCCTCGGCGTTTCGCTCACGCTTATCCTCACGAAGAGAATAACATCTCCTCTGAACAGACTGAACCGTGCCGACCAGGAGGTATCGGAGGGAAAACTCGACCATGATCTGGAAGTTTCTACAGCTGACGAGATTGCCGATCTCGCAAGAGCATTCAACCATATGAGCATGAATTTAAGAAATTCTCGAAGGGAAGTCGAAGAGCAGACCCGTGAATTGGTTGTTGCAAGTGATGGAAGACCATGCTCGGGTACTCAGACGCTGAAATCGGGAACAGACCCGATGAATGGATCAACCGCGTCCACCGGGATGACCGGGAGCAGGTGGAACTGGCGATTGCAAATCATCTCGGCAGCATGGAATTGAAGGCCATGGATATGCATACCCATATAGATGACTTCGGCACCGGGTATTCATCGCTCAGCTATCTCCATCGCTTTCCTGTTGATGTGTTGAAGATTGACCGCTCCTTTATCAGGATGCTGGGTGTCAGGGAGGAAAGCACAGAGATCGTCAAAACCATTATTACGCTTGCTCAGGGTCTGAGCATGGATGTCATCGCCGAAGGTGTAGAAATGTCAGAACAGCTGAGCTTCCTACAACAGCTCCGCTGCACGTATGTTCAGGGATACCTCTTTTCAAAACCCCTTGACAGTCAATCAGCCGAAATATTCCTCACTCACCAAAAGGAGAACGAGACCGTTTAGCTGTTTCCCCTCATGGAAAGAATGGGGTCTCAATGACGAACGGAGCGGGCGTGAACGTTATGAGGAAAATGATCAAACACACGCTGCTGATACAGCGTCTCTTTGGGTCAAGCCGAATTTCAGGTTCATGCATCGGCGGATGACGAAAACCGAGGACCATTAAAATCACAGCCCAGAGAAGCCATCCGAACCAAACGAAAACACCAAGAAAAACAAGCATAGCGGTGAGTGAAATGGAGAGATACTTCTGCTTCTTGCCGAGAAGAGCATATGCAATGTGGCCACCGTCGAGCTGTCCGACGGGAATGAGGTTGACTGAGGTTATGAAAAAGCCGATCCAACCGGCAAAGGCCGCTGGGTGAAGCACAACATCAGAACCGGCAGGTACCGTTCCCATACTCATCCGGACCAGCCAGGAAAAGAGGAGGGAGTCGCCGAGAGAGAGAATTTCAGATACCCGCGAGAGTTCCGCTACGTGCGAATACCTCAATCCAATCACCGAGACAACCAGTGAAACGAGAAACCCTGCGAGTGGACCGGAAGCGCCGATGTCCACAAGAGCTTCCCGGGACCGAATCATCGATTTCATCTTAATGAAAGCACCAAACGTCCCGATGAATGTCGGGGCCGGCATGAAAAACGGGAGGGTCACTTCGACCGCATGCCGTTTCGCTACGACGTAATGAGCAAGTTCATGGGAAAGGAGGATAACCATGAGCGCCCCGGAAAACGGAATTCCCGCAATGAGCCTTCCTGGATTGTGAAATACATCCTCCCCCCTCTGGAGAGCTCCGGCAACGAGTGTCGTCAGAACGGTAATGAAAAAAAGGAAGAGGGGTAGAACAGGAAATTGTTTCCTCATGATCATTGAAATGTCATTCATTAACAGCAAATAAAAAAGGGATAAGAGATTATCCCTCAATCCAACCGCGCAGAGTGGGGAACTGGTTAAAGAGCCGGCTCCTTCTCCTTGTTCATCGCCTCTTTCCTGCTCAGTTTCATTTTCCCTGACCTGTCGACCTCGATCACCTTGACGAGAACCTCGTCACCCTCACGGATTTCGTCCGTAACTTTATTGATCCGCTTGTGGGAGATCTGTGAAATGTGCAGGAGTCCTTCAATGCCGGGAAGAATTTCAACAAAGGCTCCGAAATCCACAACCTTCTTGACCTTGCCGAGATAAATCTTGCCAACCTCGGGTTCGGCTATGATGCCTTTGATGATTTCAATTGCTTTTTGAGCAGAAGCTTCATCGCTCGATGCGATATTCACCAATCCACTGTCATCGATATCGATTTTAACCCCGGTTTCCTCAATGATCCCACGGATCACCTTACCTCCTGTCCCGATGATATCTCTGATCTTATCGGTCTTTACCTGCATGGTAAAGATTCTCGGTGCATTCCGCGATAATTCCTTTCGGGGTTCGGATATCGTCTCGCTCATGATCCGCAGAATATGAAGCCTTCCCTCTTTCGCCTGTGACAGCGCCTTTTCCATGATACTCCTGGGGATGCCTTCAATTTTCACATCCATCTGGAAAGCCGTTATGCCCTTTGCCGTCCCGGTGACCTTGAAATCCATATCCCCAAGATGATCTTCAAGACCGAGGATATCGCTGAGGACAATCGACCGTTCGTTCTCCTGAATGAGGCCCATGGCTATTCCTGCAACCGGCGCTTTGATGGGCACCCCAGCATCCATGAGAGAAAGCGAGGAACCGCACACAGAAGCCATGGAAGAAGACCCATTGGACTCCATGACATCCGAGACAATACGTATCGTGTAGGGGAATTGCTCCTTTGGCGGCAGGACATATCTGATGGCTCTCTCCGCGAGGGCGCCATGCCCGATTTCCCTTCTCCCGGGGGAGCGGAGCGGCTTTACCTCTCCGACGCTGAAGGGAGGGAAGTTATAGTGGAGCATGAATGTCTTATAACTCTCCCCATCGAGGGTCTCGATTCTCTGCTCATCCTCGCCGGTCCCGAGCGTGGTTACGACAAGCGCCTGTGTCTCTCCCCTCGTGAAGAGGGCTGAGCCGTGCACCCGCGGGAGAAAACCTATCCGGGAATGAATGTGCCTGATGTCCTCCGGTTTCCTTCCGTCAGCCCGTATGCCGTTGTTCAGAATTGAGCCTCTTACGAGTTCCTTTTCGAGGTCCTCGAATGACTCTTCAATTTCCTTCGCATGGTCTCCTTCAGGCGTATCAAACATTTCTAGCGCTCTCTGTAGGAGTTGATCGATAGACCCCTGCCTCTCATGTTTGCCGGGAACGAAGATCACTTTGGCAAGCTCACCCTGGAATGTCTCTCGTATTTTCTCATGGAGAGAGTCTTCTTTTTCAGGAACGGAATATGTTCTCTTCGGGTTCCCTATTTTTCGGGCGAATTCCTTCTGGAGAGAGACAAGTTTTCTGATATTGTCGTGAGCAAAATCAATTGCTCCTATCACGACGTCTTCTGGCATCTCGTTTGCACCGCCCTCCACCATAACCACGGCATGCTCGGTGCCTGCGACAATAAAGTTGAGATCGCTCTTCTCCATCTCTTCACTGTTCGGATTGAGTATATATTCTCCATTCAGCCTCCCCACCCTAACTCCCGCTACCGGACCGTTAAATGGGATATCAGAGATGGTGAAAGCCGTAGACATTGCGGTGATGCCCAATATATCGGAGACATTTTCATCGCCATGGGAGAGAACAGACACTACACCTTGCGTTTCAAACTTATAATCATTGGGAAAGAGGGGACGCATCGGCCTGTCGATGAGCCGAGACGTGAGAACCTCTTTTTCGGTGGGGCGTCCTTCCCGTTTAAAATATCCTCCGGGTATCTTCCCTGCTGAATAGGCCTTCTCTTGGTAATCTATGGTGAGCGGGAAGAAATCGAGTCCTTCCCTTGCTGTTTTCTGAGATACCGCCGCGGCGAAAACTACGGATTCCCCGTACCGTATAATTACCGAACCGTCTGCCTGCCGTGCAACCTCGCCAGTCTCAATAATAAAATCTTTTGAGCCGAATCGAATCTCTGTTTTTTCCATACCGTTCCTAATCTTATTTCCTGATTCCTAACTTTTCTATGACCTGAGCATATCTACTTTTATCCATAACCTTAAGATAATCGAGCAGCTTTCTCCTCTGCCCAACCATCTTCAAGAGACCCCGCCGGGAATGGTGGTCTTTCTTGTGCAATTTAAAGTGTTCCGTGAGCTCGTTGATGCGTTCGCTCAAGATCGCAATCTGCACCTCAGCTGAACCGGTATCCTTTTCGTGATGCCGGAATGATTCAATGATCGTCTGTTTCCTCTGTTTTTCAAGAGGCATAGGTTCTCACCCCTTTCTCGAATATTTTTAATTTATTAGCATAGCACACGGTCTTTCTTTCTGTAAAGATTCAGAAGAAGATCATTCAACCGTTCGGGAAATGAGTTTCAGATCAATCAAGGGGATTTACCAATTTACCCTCTTCCCCGGTGTATAATGATAGAACAATGCGAAAGAAGATATTCTTCATCACTCTGTTTCCCATTCTTGTGATCACGAGCTCTTGGATGCTCCTCCATGCGGCCGGCCCTCGTTCGGTGCTCGTTCTTTCTGTAAGTAATGTCATAAATCCGGTATCCGCTGAATATATAGAAAAAGGGATTACAAAGGCGAACCGCATGCATATGGAAGCTGTGGTAATAGAGCTCGATACTCCGGGAGGCCTCGATACCTCTATGCGGAACATTATCAAGGCCATTACCCTCAGTGAGGTACCGGTTATTGTGTATGTTTCGCCGACCGGTGCGAGAGCCGCATCGGCAGGAGTATTCATAACCATGGCTGCGCATGTAGCAGCAATGGCTCCCGGAACAAATATAGGCGCTGCCCATCCCGTCGGGATGGGAGGAAAGATGGATGAGACAATGCAGGAAAAGGTTACCAACGATGCTGTTGCCTATATCAAGACCCTTGCGGAAAAACGCGGGAGGAATGTGCGCTGGGCAGAGGAGGCGGTACGGAAAAGCGTGTCCATTACTGAAAATGAAGCACTCAAAATAAAGGTAATCGACCTGGTAGCTCCGGACGTCGGTAAACTCTTAGAGAAGGTCAACGGGAGAAAGGTTGCCGCCGCCGCAGGCGAGAAGATATTGGCTACAGCTGGAGCAACCATGATACGGGAAGAGATGGGGTTGCGGCTCAGGCTCCTTGCGCTCATCAGCGATCCCAACATCGCGTACATTCTCATGCTCCTTGGTTTTTACGGTCTCTTTTTTGAACTGGTGAATCCGGGAGCGATATTTCCTGGCGTGTTGGGCGGAATCTGTTTAATCCTTGCGTTTTACTCGTTTCAGACTCTTCCGGTAAACTATGCCGGAATTCTTCTGATTCTTCTCGGGCTGATCATGTTCCTCCTCGAGATCAAGATTGTGTCGTACGGAGTACTGACGATCGGAGGCGTTATCTCGATCATCATCGGCTCCATCATGCTCTTTGAATCCCCCGGCCCCTTTCTCAAACTCTCTTTTGGTGTTATTCTCCCCGCCGCCATCATCACCGCGCTTTTCTTTACGGTAACCATCCGGCTTGCATACAGGGCATGGAAACGGAAGCCCGTCACGGGACAGGAAGGGCTTGTCGGCCTCGAGGGTACGGCCCTTACCGATGTTTCGGAAGACGGCATGGTTCTCGTCCATGGTGAGTACTGGAAAGCGCAGAGCGATGAACCTGTCAAAAAGGGTGAGCCGGTCATCGTGGAATCGGTCAAGGGCCTACAGATAAAAGTCAGGAAAAAATCACCATAAAGGAGGTTGTCATGATGATACCACAATCGCTTATCGCTTTCGTTTTTGTCGTCCTCGTCGCACTGTACTTTCTTTCGAGCGCCATAAAAGTTTTGCGGGAGTACGAACGGGGTGTTGTCTTCAGGCTCGGAAGAGTCATTCCGATGAAGGGACCTGGTCTCGTCATCATCTGGCCGATCATCGACAAACTGGTCAGAGTAAGCCTGAGGACGATAACCATGGATGTGCCGCCCCAGGATGTTATTACGAAGGATAATGTTTCGGTGAAGGTGAATGCGGTAGTCTATTTCAGGGTTTTGGAACCCATCAAAGCGATAACAGAGATCGAGGATTTCTATTTTGCCACGAGCCAGATTGCTCAGACGACCCTGAGAAGTGTTCTCGGCCAGAGCCAACTGGATGATCTTTTGTCAAAAAGAGACCAGATCAATGCCGAACTCCAGAGGATCATCGATTTCCAGACCGAGCCGTGGGGCATCAAAGTGACCGCGGTCGAGGTCAAAAATGTCGACCTCCCGCAGGAGATGATGCGCGCGATAGCAAAACAGGCTGAAGCAGAGAGGGAGCGGAGGGCAAAAGTCATCCATGCAGACGGCGAATTCCAGGCGGCACAGAAACTCGCTGATGCCGCGCAGATTATCGCGACACAACCTACCGCAATGCAATTACGATATCTCGGAACGTTGGCAGAGATAGCTACCGAAAAGAACTCAACCATTATCTTCCCTCTGCCGATCGATTTGATTAAACCGTTGCTGGAAAAGACAGCGAAATAGACTCAAACGTGTAGTATTTTTCTCGTCAGGGCGAATACGCAGGGCTATTTTCTCTGGACATTGTTAATCATTAGGCATAGGAAGGAGCATCATCAAGAAATTCAATTATAAAAATGGTATCTGGTTTGGTTTCATCCTGCTCCTCCTTATTATCGGCGGTGTCACGCTCATCTTTTATCACACCGGATTGATCGGCTTTTTCATCGACAAAGAGAAGCTCCTTGCATTCCTCGCTTCCCTGGGACCGCTTTCCTTTGTCGGGTTTATCATGCTTCAGGCGGTCCAGGTCGTTGCCTCGCCCATCCCGGGCGAGGTCACCGGGCTCCTGGGAGGTTTTCTCTATGGCCCGGTTCTCGGCGTTCTCCTCTCGACCATCGGACTAACCATCGGTTCTTATATCGCCTTCTCTCTGGCAAGGAGATTCGGCACGCCTTTTGTCGAGAAATTCGTTCATCCGGCAACAATGGACCGGTTCGATTATCTTCTGCACCATAAGGGGGCCTTCTTTGTTTTTCTCCTCTTTTTGATACCTGGATTCCCCAAAGACTATCTCTGTTATATTCTCGGGCTTGGACATCTCTCCACAACCGAATTCCTCGTCATCGGCGGTACGGGGAGGCTGTTCGGCACAATACTGTTAACGCTCGGGGGGAATTACATACGGAACCAGCAATATATGCGGTTTTTCATTCTTGCCGGAGTTGCGATTGTGGTCGTTCTGTTAGCGATGGCTTACCGTGATAAACTCGAAAGGCTCTTCCGGATATGGCACATCACTGAACTGAGACGCAAGAGAAACAGAAGAAGAGCGTCTATAGGGGATAGCAGCGGTTCAAAAGAACAAAGCAGTGAAAAACGGTGAAATGAACCTACCATTTCACAAGCGCAGAAGCCCAGGTCAGCCCGCCCCCGAATGACTCGAACATGATGTAGTCCCCTTTTCTCACCCTCCCCTGGCGCAAAGCTTCGTCGAGCGCTATGGGAATGGAAGCAGCAGAGGTGTTGCCGTACTTGTCAATGTTGACAACGACTCTGTCCATGCTCAGGCCGAGTCTCTTTGCAGTTGCCTGAATAATCCTCAGATTCGCCTGATGGGGTATGAGGAGGGCAAGCTCCGAGGGATGAACGTTGTTTTTCTTCAACGTCTCGATAACAATGGTCTCAAGTGTCCGAACAGCAACCTTGAATGTCTCGTTCCCCCTCATCTTGATGAAATGCATTCGCTTCTTTATGGTTTTTTCCGTTGCAGGATGCCGAGAACCACCTCCGGGAACGTGAAGGAGATCCCAAAATGTACCATCTGAGTAGATATCCGCTGAGAGAATGCCGCTGCCGTCAGAAGAGGGTTCAAGAACAACGGCACCGGCGCCATCCCCGAGCAAAACACAGGTAGCCCTGTCTTGCCAATCAGTGAAGCGCGACAAGGTTTCCGCTCCGATGAGTAACACCCGACTTGCCATTTTGGCTCGGATGTACGCATTCGCTACCGACAATCCATACACGAAACCGGAACATGCTGCATTCAGATCAAAGGCTGCCGCATTCCTGGCCTTGAGCTTCCCCTGGACAAAGCATGCTGTCGACGGCAGGATCATATCACCGGAGACCGTCGCGACAAGGATAAGGTCGATATCTCGTGGCTTCAGTCCCGCATGCTTGAGGGCGTTCTTTGCGGCCTCAACTGCAAGATCGGATGTGCACATCGATTCGTCCGCTACTCTTCGTTCGCTGATCCCGGTCCTCTCGACAATCCACTCATGAGAGGTTTCCACCATCTTCTCCAAATCATAATTCGACAATATCCGCTCAGGTACGTACGATCCAACACCCGTAATCTTAGCTTTCAACAATGTCGAACTCCTTTGTCCGCCGTCTCAACAGCTCATCCGAAATCGTCATGTACAATTTCCTGGACGCTACCCGATCCGCAACATTGATGGCATTCCGGATGGCCTTGGCAGATGATCTCCCATGGCTGATGATGCAGGTGCCGTTGATGCCGAGGAGCGGAGCGCCCCCATACTCGGCATAATCAGTCTGCTGCTTGAATTTCTTCAGTGCGGGTTTCATGAAGAGATATCCAATCCTACCGGTAATACTGCTCCCTATTTCCCTTTTCAGCATTTTGAGGATTGCTTCGGCGAGTCCCTCACTGATCTTGAGCGATATGTTGCCGGCAAATCCGTCGCAGACGACAACATCGGCCTTTCCTTTGAACATATCCTTCCCCTCGATATTGCCGATAAAATTGATGCTGCTGTCCCGGAAAAGCTTGAATGCTTCTTTCGTCAGCTCATTTCCTTTTGTCTCCTCTTCCCCGATGCTCAGAAGGGCCACCTTTGGTATTGGATTGTCGAACATCGCGGTAAAATAGGCGCTTCCCATCAAGCCGAACTCATAGAGGTTCTTTGGCTCGCAATCAACGTTCGCACCGGCATCAATGAGAACAAAGGGGTTCTTCAGGGAAGGCATGATGGTCGCAATTGCGGGCCGGTCAACACCCATTGCCTTTCCGAGTTTTATAAGACTCATTGCCATAGCAACTCCGGAATGCCCTGCGCTTACAACAGCATCTGCTCTTTTTTCCTTCACCAGGTCCACCGCTACAGCAATGGAGGAGTCCTTCTTTCTCCTCAAGACAGTCGAAGGGGATTCATGCATCGAAACGACCTCTGAGGCGTTCCTGACAGAGATGGAAGAAACAGGATACTTCTTTCGCTTCAGGCCCTGCGAGATTCTGCGCTCATCGCCTACAAGGATGATATGGACATCTCTCTGCTTGCAGGCGACCTCTACAGCCCCTTCAATATTCACATCAGGGGCATAATCCCCTCCCATAGCATCAAGAGCGATGATCATCTACTCTTTTTCGACTATTTCGAGCACTTTCTTTTTGTCATAGGAGCCGCAATTCAGGCAAACGCGGTGAGACATCTTCATTTCACCGCATTCGGGACACTTCATGAGGGCAGGGATGCTTCCTTTCCAGTTTGCGCGGCGCTTGTCCCTCCTTGATTTACAGTGGCGTGATACAGGATTTGCCATGGTCAGTTCTTCCTTTCAATAAAGAATTTATTCAACGCATTCCATCGTTCGTCGGTTTCCTGCTTTTTGCAGGAACAGGCTTCACTGTTCAGATTTGCTCCACACACGGAGCACATTCCCTTGCACGTTTCCGTGCAGAGAGGCTTGATAGGAAGATTAACAGTAATCTGCTCCCGGAGCATATCTGCAATGTCGATTTCATCATGCCCATAGAAACCGGCCTCGAGTTCTTCTCTCTTCAGTTCATGATGTGTATCCTTTTCTCCACTCAGAACCGGTTGATAGAGTACAGAAAAATTAAAATCCATGCTCGTTGTCGCTGTATTGAGACACCTGCTGCACCGAAGCCCAAATGTTGTCCGGATAGTACCTGTTATGTAAACAGAATCTCCTTCTTTCATCACACGCATTTTTGAATTCACCGGTACACTTTGAGAATCAGGAACGTCAAAGACGATTTCTCCGTCAAAATGAACATCCTGCCCTTCGTCCCGTATCTCAGAAACAACAATTTTCATCGAAAACCTTCAAGTTAAATTCTAATGAAATACTCGGAATCGAGTCAAGATGTCAAAAAGACACGCCCTCCCTTGCCCATCACATTTTATTGTGGTTGGAACTACCCCTGTTTGACTCATTGACTTATTTTTCCCTCTTAACCATAATGAATTATGGCTGCAAAAAAATACTGCGTCTGCTGCGGTGAGGACGTTCCTTTTCACACGATAGAACGAAACGAAAGAAAAGAAGTCGTCTGCTCGCACTGCGGATTTCCTCTCGAGGTAAAACCACTGTGGGAAGCTGCAGAAAGATCAAATACCGTCGCTTTCATTGCTGAAGACTCCGATATTGTCCGTCGTATTCTTGCCGACGTTCTTGCGAAGAAGAAATTTGTCCATCAAATCGTGTCGCGCAAACATGGCGTTGAATTGCTCAAATCGGTTTCCGATGTTTACCAAGCACGAGCTATCGAAAAAAAAGATGTCATTCCTCTCTTTGCTATTATCGATCTCAACATGCCGGTCATGGATGGCATTACAGCAGCTCGCGCAATCCGCGATCTTGAGCAGAAGATTGAAACAAAGCCGATGCCGATCATCTTCTTTTCCTCTCTCATTGCGAACGAACGACTGAGAGCGGTCTTGAACACCCTCCCGCCTGCCGTATACATCAATAAGGGGAATAATCCTGATGCTCATTCACTGGTGGAAAGGGTCAATTTCCTTCTTAATTTTATCGGTGAAAAATATATAAAAGAAACCGTTTAGCGCCTTTTAATTTCAACCGATTTCTTGACTTAATCACATCGAAGAATTATAATCATTTTGTTTTCATGGTCAGGAGCTTTTCTTGCAGCTCGGCAGATCCCTCATTTCCCTTCCGGGCAGTACGAACGAACGATGGAAGAATTAAATGAACTCATAAAACAGAGGATCCAGAAACTGGAAGAACTCCGGTCAATGAACATTGACCCCTTCGGAAGGCCTTTTGATATTACTCACCATGCGGCAGAGATAGTATCCCGGTATTCACACCTGAGCAAAGAATCTCTTGAACAGGAAAAAATCCAGGTCACGCTTGCAGGAAGAATCATTACCCTGAGAAACTTTGGCAAGGCCGCCTTTGCCCACATCCAGGATTCCACCGGAAGAATTCAAATTTATGTCAGGAAGGACCTCGTGGGGGATGTTTTTCTTCTCTTTTCGAAGGCGGACATAGGGGATTTCATAGGATTTTCCGGGATCCTCTTTAGAACAAAGACCAATGAATTAACCGTGGAAGTGCATCATCTCGATCACCTTTCAAAATCTCTCCATCCTCTCCCCGAAAAATGGCACGGTTTGAAAGATATCGAGCAGAGGTATCGGCAGCGGTATGTTGATCTCATCGTCAATCCCTCGGTGAGGGATACCTTCATCAAACGAAGCCAGATCATGAAACGAATTCGTGATTTCTTTGAGCGCAATGGTTTTATCGAAGTCGAAACCCCCATGATGCACCAGATCCCGGGAGGAGCTGCAGCGAAGCCATTCAAGACCCATCACAATGCTCTCGACATCAACCTCTACCTGCGAATCGCCCCTGAACTGTATCTCAAGCGTCTCCTGGTCGGAGGGTTTGAGCGGGTCTATGAACTGAATAAGAACTTCAGGAACGAGGGAATATCAACGAAGCACAATCCCGAATTTACCATGCTCGAATTCTACATCGCATACAAGGACTACCAATTCCTCATGCCCTTTACCGAGGAGCTTTTCACATTTCTTGCGCTGGAAGTTTGCGGTTCCCTGAAGCTGCAATACGGAGACCAGACAATAGATCTCACTCCCCCGTGGCCGAGAATACCCTTCTTCGATGCTTTGCTCCAGAAGGGAGTCCCCCGGGAAGCGCAGAGAGACAGGGATACGGCATTCACGTGGGCGCGTGAGAAGGGGATCGATGTTCCCAAGGATGCTTCTCTGGGAAAAATTCTCGATGAGATTTTTAAGGAAAAAGTCGAACCTTTTCTCGTGGATCCCGTGTTCATTATCGATTACCCCCTCGAACTCTCTCCTCTTGCAAAAAAGAAACGAGACGACCCGTTGCTCGCAGATCGCTTTGAGCTTTTCATTGCTTCCCGGGAGATTGCAAATGCCTTTTCTGAATTGAACGATCCTCTCGACCAGAGGGAACGGTTCTTAAAACAGCTCGATGCTCGGGAAAGGGGAGATGAGGAGGCCCACTGGTTTGATGAGGATTATATCCGGGCGCTCGAATACGGCATGCCCCCCGCAGCAGGTGAAGGGATCGGCATCGACAGACTCGTCATGCTCCTGACGAATTCCCCGTCCATCAGGGACGTCCTGATCTTCCCTCAGCTCAAGCCTGAAAAATGAAGAAGACCTACCCTCTCTTCATCGCCGTACGGTATCTCATGTCTAAGAAGAGACACCGGAGCATCTCTTTCAACACCATTATTTCGATTGCGGGTGTTGCCCTCGGTGTTATGGCGCTCCTCGTCGTCCTCTCGGTCATGAGCGGTTTCCATGAGGATCTCCAGAACAAAATCCTCGGCGTCAATGCCCATGTCGTGGTTGTCAGCAACACGGGGCGGATCAACGATTATCGCGAAACCATCGGGAAAATCCGGGGGATAGAGGGTATACAGGCCGCTTCTCCCTTTCTCATGGGACAGGTGATGCTCTCTCACCAGAACAGGGCTCATGGAATTTTCCTCCGCGGTATCAACGTTGCTGAAGAAAAACAGACGATCGAGATTCATCGCCACATGAGGATGGGCTCATTCGAAGCCCTTGAAGCAACCGGGGACACACCCGGAATCATTATCGGGAAGGAGCTTGCTGCGAATCTCGGTGTTTTTCTCTCTGATACGGTCAATGTCATCTCTCCGGTGGGGGAATTGGGCCCTCTCGGAATGCTTCCTCGCGTGAAAAAGTTCCGGGTCGTCGGCATTTTTGAGATCGGCATGTACGAATACGACGTCAATTTGGCCATCGCCTCCCTTCCCGCTGTCCAGGATTTTCTCCGATTTGATGATGCCGTGAACGGCATTGAGATAAGACTTGCCGATATCTACGCGGCACCCTCTTTCAAAGAGAAGATCTCGGACATGCTTGGCCACCGGTATTCGGTGCGAGACTGGATGGAGATGAACAGAAACCTCTTCTCTGCACTCAAGCTCGAAAAATTCACCATGTTTGTCATATTGACCCTTATTGTACTCGTTGCCGCTTTTAATATCATCAGCACCCTCATTATGAATGTCATCGAGAAAGAGCGGGAGATCGCCATATTGAAAACCATGGGATCCACCAACCGGGGCATCATGTCGATTTTTATGATTCAGGGGCTGCTCATCGGTCTCACCGGGACCGTGATCGGACTGGCATCCGGGTATGCCATCGGGTATGCGCTCAATACCTACGAATTGATCAAGCTGCCCGCAGATGTCTATTACCTGAGCCATCTCCCGGTGAAAATGAAATGGTCCGATTTCGTCTCGGTCTGCACCAGTGCCGTCCTTATCAGCTTTCTCGCAACTCTCTATCCTGCGTGGCAGGCGTCCCGCCTGAATCCGGTAGAGGCGATCCGCTATGAATAATGGTGACGACTTTTTAGTCGATGCGAAGGACATCAGAAAAACATTTTCGACCAAAGCCGGCAGGCTCGATGTTCTCAAGGGGATAGATCTTCGCATCCGGAAAGGGGAGTTTATTGCCATCACCGGCGCCTCAGGCGCAGGCAAGAGCACCCTCCTGCACATTCTTGGCACCATAGACAGGCCGACGTCCGGAGAGTTGTACTATGACCGCGTTGATGTGTTTTCCCTCGACGACCAGGCATTATCGGATTTCAGAAACAGATCGGTCGGGTTCGTCTTCCAGTTCCACCACCTCCTGCCTGAATTCTCTGCCATCGAAAATATCATGATGCCCGGTCTCATTGCGGGGCACAACAGGGATCGGTTAATCGGGACCGCATCTGATTTGCTCATAAAACTCGGTATCTACGAACGAAAGCTTCACCGTCCGGGAGAGCTGTCGGGCGGGGAACAGCAGCGCGTTGCTGTCGCGAGGGCGCTGATTCTGAATCCGCGCATCCTTCTCGCCGACGAGCCGACCGGTAACCTTGATACATCCACCGGCGAGGAGCTCTTTTCCATCCTCCGTACCATGAATTCCGTCTCCGGGATTACCATGATCATGGTCACGCACAATGAGACACTCGCTCAGAGGTGCGGAAGGATCCTTCACATGAAGGACGGCCTCATCCCAGAGCGTGATTCCTCTCTCTCATAACTGCATCTTCCGGGAACAAACCGTACATGCTGGGCACTGCATACGCACCTTTGATCAGCAATCTCCCGTGAGCTCTGAAAACACGAATTGCCTCTTCACATTCAGGTATAATAGATTTCATGAAAGCGGGTTTTTTTCAGTTCAATCCGGCCTTTGGTCAGATCAGGAAGAATGTTGAGTTCATTCTCACCTCACTTGAGGGCGCGGCATTCGACCTTCTCGTCTTGCCGGAGCTCTTCAGTACAGGATACCAGTTCATAACTCCTGATGAAGTCGCAACCCTCTCGGAACCCGTTCCCGAAGGACCTACCACAACAATGCTCTCGGACTTCTCAAAGAAGAAGAGCTGTTACCTCGTTTTCGGCCTGGCCGAAGAGAACTCGGGGAAATACTATAATTCAGCGGTCATTACCGGGCCCGAGGGCTTTCTCGGAGTGTACCGGAAGGCGCATCTCTTCTATGAGGAAAAAATCTGGTTCACGCCCGGCGATACCGGATTCCGGGTGTGGGAAACGGACTTCGGAAAAATCGGCATCATGATCTGCTTTGACTGGTTCTTTCCCGAATCCGCACGGGTTCTCAGCCTCAGGGGTGCTGAAATCATCGCTCACCCATCGAATCTCGTCTTGCCCTATTGCCCCGATGCAATGCCGGTACGATGCCTTGAGAATTCCGTATATGCGATCACTGCCAACAGAACAGGAGAGGAATCGAGACTTCCGGAACAATCTTGTCTTTTTATCGGGATGAGCCAGATCACGGGGCCTGACGGAAAGATTTTAGCGAGGGCATCAGGTTCGGAAACCGGGATAACTGTCCGGGAGCTGGATCCGGGAAGAGCCCGCTCCAAACAACTGAACCACCTGAACGATGTTTTTCGCGACCGGCGGCCCGACCTGTACCATGTTTTGACGTCAGACAGGATATCGAATGATCCAGATGGAGATTGAAACAACGCTCGATACCATTCAGGACGTGGCTCTCTATCAGAAAAAACGGGGACACCGGTTCACCATCGATTCCGTGCTTCTTGCCGATTTTGTACGAAAACAGAGACCGTCACGGATAATTGATCTTGGAGCCGGCAACGGCATTATCGGTATCCTCCTCGCAAGAAAATATCCCCGTGCACGGGTCGTTCTTGTTGAAGTTCAGCAGGAGCTCTTCCTGCTCTGTGAGAGGAACAGGCAGATCAATCAGGTGGGGGATCGCGTTTCAGCCATTCATGGAGATATTGCCCATATCGAACAGATCCCTGAGCTGGCAGCCCGCTCATTCGATGTCGTCGTGACCAATCCGCCCTTCAGGAGGTCACACACGGGAAGAATCAGTCCCCATGATGAAAGAGCGATCGCGCGACATGAGATAAAAATGGATCTCCGGCTCCTGCTGCGCGCTGTGCAATACCTTCTCAAACCGAAAGGGTATCTTTATGTAATATGCCATCCCGAGCGTATTGTCGAGGTTTTCGGGCTGATGTCGATGCATGAAATAGAACCCAAAAAGGCCCGTTTCATCCATCCTGATTCTCTCTCAGAAGCAACAATGGCCATGATAGAAGGGGTAAGGGCAGCGCGTCCCGCCATGAAGATCGAACCGCCGCTTTTTATTTATACTAACAATGGTCAATATACCGAGGAAGTATCCAGGATATTGAACGGTTAACCGTGTCACCTTTGAGAAACACGATATGATCAGGAACAGTTTTATTTTTCTCGACGGCATTGGGGAAAAAACCGAGCGGCTGCTCTGGCAAAAAGGTATTCTCTCATGGGATGATTTCCTTTCTGCGGAGATCGTGCCGCTCGGCATACGGTCGCGTCGCACTTTATATGAAGAGTCCCTGATTTATTTCGCCCATGAACTCCTCCAGGACAATGCAAAACCCTTTGCCCGGTTCATGCAGAGAAGAGACCACTGGCGGCTCTTCGATCATTTCGGGAACCGGGCGTGCTGTCTTGATATCGAGACAAACGGGATGCCTCCCCACGACGGCGGCGAGATAACCATGGTCGGTTTCTATGACGGCCGGACTCTCAGACAGTATATCCGGGGTATCAATCTTTCGGAGGAGTCAATTGCTGAGGAACTTGTTTCCTGTAAACTGTTAATCACATTTTTCGGCAGTGTTTTCGATATCCCGTTCCTCAAGAGGAAATACCGATCCCTCGACTTTGCCATTCCCCATTTTGACCTTTGTTTTGCGGCCAAGAGAGCGGGAATCACCGGGGGACTGAAGAAAGTCGAGCCACAGCTCGGTATTCTGCGGGATGAGCATATCAGAAACTTGAATGGATTCGATGCCGTGAAATTATGGCAGGAGTGGAACAGAGGGAAAAGCGCAGCGCTTGAAACTCTTTGTTCCTATAATGCTGCAGATACGGTCAACCTCTTTGGATTAGCCGGGATCATCTATGAAAAACTCCTCGAGCTGAGCGGATTCAGGAAATACCATGAAAAGTTCTCCAGTAGCGGACGTCAGTGACTTCCTTCTCTACCTGAC
>JBLNHB010000060.1:0-4554 GCA_050268805.1 bacterium
AGAACCTCCTCGTCGGTCAGAAGGTGTTCGCCATCGGCAACCCCTTCGGCCTTGACCAGACCATGACCTCCGGGATCGTCAGTGCCCTCGGCAGGGAGATTCAGTCCGTGACCGGCAGGACAATTCAGGGAGTGATCCAGACCGACGCTGCCATCAATCCGGGCAATTCAGGAGGTCCGCTCCTCGACAGCGCCGGCCGTCTGATCGGTGTCAATACCGCTATTTACAGCCCGTCAGGCGCGAGTGCCGGCATCGGCTTTGCCGTTCCTGTTGAAGTGGTAAACCGTGTTGTTCCCGAGATCATCAGACACGGGAGAGTCATCAAGCCCGGAATCGGGGTGGCCATTGCCCATGAGAATCTCGCAGAGCGGCTGGGAATTGAAGGTGTTCTCATTATCAATGTGCAGAAGGGAAGCAATGCCGAAGCTGCCGGGCTCAGGGGAACCCGCCAGCGGGGAGCCGAAATAATCCTCGGCGATATCATCACCGGCGTGAACGGAAAACCCGTCTCGGATTACGACAGCCTCCGCAACGAACTCGACCGGTACAAGGTGGGTGACAGAGTGGTTCTTCAGGTCACGCGGGATGAGGAGAAAATAGAGATTCCGGTGCTCCTCGAGGAAGTCCGGTAGGATCCGAGGGGCGCTCTTTCCCCCGTTCCCCATGAGAAGCAAGAAGGGCAAACCGAAGAATTGCCCTTCCCTGATCCCGGCAACTTTTCTGATTTACTTCCCTGTTATTTCCTTCTCGAGATCCTTGATGTACTGCGCTATCAGTGTTCCGAGGTAGATGCACATATTGCCGTCCATGCAGTCATCGGCGTCTTTCTTGTCGAGGATCGCATACCGTTTGTGCTTCCCCTTCTGGAAGGAAATGATCCAGGCGTTCCTTTCGGTGTCGAATGAGAGGCTTATGGAAAGCCCGTATTTCTGGATCTGCGGATACATCTCGAGAAGCTTGTTCTCCAGCGCGACCTGTGTATAGCCCATGCTGCTCCCCCTGTTTTTTTATTTTATCCGCGCCTCTGCAGCGGACCAGTTGATGTTCTTAAAGAACGCTTCGATATAGTCCGGTCTCTTGAGACCGTAGTCGAGCATAAAAGCATGCTCGAAGACATCCATGATCAGGAGAGGCACGCACCCCGCGGGATGGGACACATCGTGCTCATTGATCCAGAAGTTCATGAGCCTGCCTCCTGCGGCGTCCTGGTAGACCACCGCCCATCCGATTCCCCGCATCTTGCCGACTGCTTTGAAGTCCTTTTCCCAGTTCTCATAGCTCCCGAACTGATCCACGAGCTTCTTTCCGAGTTTCCCGCCCTTGTCCAGACCGCCCTTCCCGCCGAGATTGTCGAAATAATACTCATGGAGTCTCATGCCGTTAAATTCCCATCCGAGCCTTCGCTTGAGCTCTGCGAACTCAGGGTTCCCCTCTTTGCCGTCCTTGAGCATCTGGCCCAGGGTGTCGAGCACCTTGTTCGTATTCGTTACGTACCCCTGATAGAGCGTGAAGTGGTTCTTCAGGAGCGTCTCGCTGAATCCATCCATCCCGATAAGCTTGCCGTAGTCCTTTGCTTCGTATGCCATGGCACTGCCCTCCTTTCTTTTGCGATGTTCAGATCACGAGATGAGTTTCGTCACTGCCGCAAGCGCCTTGTCGTAATCAGGGTGATTCGTGATCTCGGGTACAATCTCGATATACTGTATGACGTTCCTCTTGTCGATCACAAAGATCGACCTCGCGAGGAGCCGCAGCTCCTTGATCAGGACCCCATAGGCGGTTCCGAAGGAAGCGTCCCGGTGGTCGGAAAATGCCTTCACCTTTTCGATTCCCGCATTCGAGCAGAACCGTGCAATCGCAAAGGGCAGGTCCATACTGATATTCAAAATGGCAACATCATCAGGCAGCTTTGCTGCCGACTGGTTGAACCTCCGCGCCTGCATGTCGCAGACCGGCGTATCGAGAGACGGCGTGACGCTGATAAGCTTGATCTTCCCCTCAAAGTTGCCCAAGGTCACTTCTCGCAGGCTCTCATCGAGGACCGTAAAATCAGGAGCCCTATCACCTGCTTTCAGCTGGGGCCCCACGAGGGTGACAGCCTTCCCCCTTGCGGTTATGAAGCCTTTTCGTTCCACTGGTATTCTCCCTTCTGAATGGGAAGGTCAGATAACGCTACCAAGCTCGAAACATTGAAGATGACTGCCGGAATGCTGTGCCCCTCTCCGGGATATCCCTTGCATCCCTCATGGTATAGTCAAAGTCTATCATATACGGCTTGATTGTCAAGTTCTGTTGCTCTCCCGGCACTGGCGGTCTTCCCCTTGTGTCTGCTTACATTTCGATCCGGTTGACCACGCCGTGCATTTTGGACGCGGGGAGCTTGTAAAACTTAACAAAGGAGGGGGAGAGTTTTTTGATCATCGAAAAGATCCTCCAGACCAGGTTCTCGGTGGAGATATCATCGATGCCGTAGAATATGGTCTTTTCATCGATCCCCTCCATTTTCAGAATCCCTTCGACGTCAATGACCTCCATATACCCTGCATGGATATCAAGGACCCTGAGTCCGGGAGCTATCTCCTCCCTGAGAAACCACGTGACCCCGAAAGGATCCACCCTCTTGGTGATCGAGACGATGATGCTCTCCTCGTAAAGAATGCCATTCACGAACATCGTACGGATCATATACGGGGGAATTTCCCTGGCATCTTTGGCAAAGAAGAGCGCCGTACCCCGTATCTTGTTCGTGGTCTTGTATGCCGCGAGGTATCGCTTCAGAAATTCCTGGATCGGCATGGCTTTTAATGACCGATAGAGCTTTCTTTGGCCCGTTGTGTAGATAAGAATGATGCCGAACGGAATCGAGGCGATGATGATCGACCAATAGCCGCCGTGGGGGATCTTGTAGATATTCGCCAGGAGAAATACCACGTCGATGATCGTCACGAAAAGGGAAACGCCGGCAAGAACCTTCTTATGTCTTCTCATGAATATCCATGTCATCATGATACCGGTGAGTGCCATCGTGCCGGTAACCGCCAGGCCGTATGCAGCGGCGAGGCGGCTTGATTCCCTGAACTCGACCATGATATAGAGAACGGCAAAAAGGAGAAACCAATTGACCGCGCCGATATAGATCTGGGTGCTCCTTGCCTCCGAGGTATAGTCGACCTTCAGGAGCGGCATCACTCTCGTCGTAATCCCCTGATAGACGATCGAGAACATCCCGCTGATCATGGCCTGGGAAGCGATAATGGTTGCGATGATGCTGAGGATGAGAAAGGGAATGTACAGAAACGGCGCCTGGAAATAGACCATCTCGAAGAGTACATTTTTTGCTTCGGGATGGAGGATGACGAAGGCGCCCTGCCCCAGGTAGTTCAGCACGAGCGCCATGAATACGAAAGACCAGGCCCTGATGATCGGGGTCCTGCCGAGGTGACCCATGTCGGCATACAATGCCTCTCCCCCGGTTGCGCAGAGGATCACTTCCGAGAGGACAAAAAAACCGACAATCCCGTTCTCCACGAGAAAGTGGAGCGCGTAGTACGGATTGACCGCTTTTATGATCGAAGGAAACTGTGCGATGGAAGCCAGCCCGGAAAGGGTAAGAGCGAGAAACCAAAGCACCATCAAGGGGCCAAACGCGCCCGAAACTCTCTCCGTCCCCTTTTTCTGGAACGAGAAAAGGGTTACCGATATGACGGCAGCGATCAGAATGAGGATCCCCTGTCCTGTGCCGCTCATTCCGGGGATAAGCCTCATGCCCTCAACAGCACTCAGAATACTGATAGCTGGCGTTATGACACCGTCACCGACGAGGAGCGAAATACCGATATAGGAGAGGAGCGTAACAAAGGTCACCTGCCTGCCGGATTTCAGGAGAGGGGTAAGAATCTCCTTGAGAACGATAGTGCCTCCTTCACCCCTTTTGCTCAGGCTCGTGGCAAGCCACGCGTATTCCACGGTAACGAGAATAATGAGAGTCCAAATAACGAGTGAGAGGACCCCGATGGCATGCCCCTCGGTAGGCTTGGTGAGCAGGAAGATAACCGTGAGGGTATAGATGGGGCTCGTTCCGATATCCCCGAAAACAAGACCGAGTGATTTTAAAATGCCCTTAACCGGTGACTCTTTCTCAAGCATGGAAACACCCCGAAAAAGAAATCGGCGCCATGATACAGCCCGGATATGAAGGGAGTATCCTTCTCGCGGGGCTTTCCTCAGCCGGGGGATGATAGGGGCGGCGAATGGGATATTGACGGTATGTATTCACGAATGAACGTATAAACAAAGAGCCGGCGGTTCGTTAGTGCCCGCTTATTTTTCTATCTTCTTTACCGGCTCTTCGTGGAGCCCCTTCTTAAACCCTTTGATCGCTTCCCCGATGCTCTTCCCGAGCGCCGGAAGCTTGGTTGGTCCGAAGATAAAAAGGGCGATACCGAGGACAATCAACAATTCAGTAAAACCGAAGCCAGCCATACACCTACCTCCTCACTCGTATATCAGGCACACGGCAGATTATAGCATTCTTCCTGGGGGAAAAAAAGGTGT
>JBLNHB010000061.1:0-3605 GCA_050268805.1 bacterium
CGGATAAGATTTCTATATACGATTCTCATCCATTGGGCATTTGCCTTTATGGTAACCCGGTAACCCGGAATTGCTCCCAATCGGCTGTCTATGCTGATCTTATTTTCTTCAATTTCCGACGAATATTCATCAAGGATGGGATCTATAATGTCCTGTCGCAGATCAAGATACTCCTTGACTGCCTTTTTTACGTTCATCAGAGACGATTTACATAAATATTCGCTGATGATCTTTTCCAGGCGGCTTATTCGGGCGGAAATATCAGAAAGAGTGACTTTAACGCTTTCGTCAATCAGTCCGAACGCACCTCGCGCGAGGAGTTTTATCGTGCTTCCAATGGAAATCAAGGGACCCCTCATATCGTGCGTGGCTATGCTGAGCATATCAAGAATGTGTTTTTCTCTTTCGATCCTGTCCGTGACGACCCTGCATACCCCCAGTATGCCGACAATTTCTCCTCTCCTGTTTTTCCAGGGAGCCTTGGTGACCGAAATCCATACTTCCGAACCCTTCGGCGATACTCTTTTTTCGAGTTTGTCTTTAACCGGCTCTCCCGTTTCCATTATTTTCTTATTCTCGAGGGACAGCTCTTCAGCCTGTTCCCGTGGCAAAAAATCGAAATCAGTCTTGCCGATCATGTCACCGGCGGCGATCTGTGGGTATGCCGCGCACCCATCGCTGACCGAAACAAATCTGCCCTCAATATCTTTGAAATAGATGGAGTCGGGGAAGCTGCGCATGAGCGCTTCCATCATTTCGGCGTACTCATCATTGTTGGCCATATCTTGCCTCAATTGTGTATATGATATGCCACATTCTTCCGTCAGTCAATATTTTACTGGAATGGTTTTGACTCACGGTACTGAGAGTATCATCCATTTGCCGTTCACTGCCTCTACCTGTTCTTCATCCACCAGATGCTCTTGAGAATGAGGAGCACCCATGGTGTGCCGTGCATCAGGAAATCGAACCAGTCGATCGGCCGTATAAGTTTGCCCCTCACCAGCATCTGGAGCTTCTCCCAGATGTGGGGAGGATTAAACGGTGCCAGGCCGAGGGTGAGGCAGGCGAGAATCAACAGACCCCAGGGAATCTTGTCGAGAAACGCCATGCAATACCACCTTCCACAGAAATGTATTCCTTGATTCAGTATTGAAATGCATTCACGGCTTATAGTACATGAGCTGCCGGGCATAGGGGGATACTGAACAAACAAGCTCCTCCATTTCCTGAGCATCCATGGCCTTGAAGGAGCGTGCGAATCGCACATTTTCTTCGACCTGTCTTACATCATCACATCCGATGACCGCGGTCGATACCGGCTGGGAGAGGGCAAAGCGGCAGAATGGTTCCAGTGAGGAAGAGCCCGGCATCTTTGCTGCATACCCCCTGAAATAGACCTTCATGCCGATAATTCCCATCTCCTTGTCCCGGGCGAGGGGAAGGACTTCATCGAGGAAACTCTTGTATGCGGGCTCAGCAGGATTTACCGGTAAGAGGACGGTATCGAAATCGAATTGTTCGATGCAGCGCCTGATGATCGTGGGATCATGGTGGCCGGTCACGCCGATGAAACGGACGAGACCCTTGTTCTTCGCCTCAACAAACGCCTCCAGCGCGCCACGGGGGCCGAATATCTCCTCCATGTCTTCCACGGTTCTTACGTCGTGGACCTGCCAGAGGTCGAGGTGGTCGGTCTTCATATTTCTCAGTGTCTCGCCGAGATGTGCGAGAGCGCCCTGTTTGTCCCGCGCGTGGGACTTGCTCGCGAGAAAGATGTCCTTCCTGCGCTCCTTCAGCGCCGATCCATAATAGGACTCGCTTCCGGAATAGGCCCGTGCCGACTCCAGGTAGTTGATACCGAGGTCCAGGGCCCGGTTAATGACCGCATATGCTTCCCTGTCATGCCCATAGGTCCTGAGAACCCCCTCTCCACCGAGGCCGAGAATGGAAACAGCGGCGCCTGTCCTTCCGAGTTTTCTCCTGGGGATTTCCATGGTGAAATTATAGCAGAAATGCATTCCGTCGAAAGGACGGGAGGAGTTGTCGCCGTATCAATGGAAGGAGGGTCAACCGCTCTGGTGAAGGTGAAGGGATGGCCGACGAAAGAAATTCTTGCGCTCGGTACTCTCACTCTCATCCCGCAGGGCGCGGGACACAGCACTGAGGTCCCCAAAGCTCAGGGAGCTTTGGGGAAAAGCAGATTCATTTTAATGGTGTATCAGCTATACCGCATCCATGAAGCTGTAGGAAGCATGCGCCCATCTCCTAAGCGCTTCCACTGACATATTCTTCGAGCAGGTTGATCGCATTCTCCTGCTTGGAGATGATCATTCTTACAACATCACCAAGGGTTATGACTCCGACCAGCTGTCCCTGTTTCAGAACGGGCAGATGACGTATCTGCCTGGCGGTCATGAGCGTCAAGCTCTCCCGAAGGGTATTTTCCGGGGTCACCGAGAATATCGTTGTCGTCATGAGTTCGCCTACAGAAGTATCCTTCGAGGCTTTCCCTTTCAGAATGACCTTCCGCGCATAGTCGCGCTCCGAGAAGATACCGACAAGCCTTCCATCGTCGATAACGACGAGAACGCCCACATCTTTTTCAGCCATCTTTTCGAGGGCCTCGTAAACTGTTGCACGGGACGAGATCGACCAGATCTCCTGGCCTTTCTTCGCCAGAAGTTCCTCGACCGTCAACGCTGCGTGTATCATGGAGTTCAACATCCTCTGCCTCCTTTTTTTGTGAAATGTTTATGCCGGCCCGGGCAAAAAATCTCTCGCAGATCAAGAACGATTACAAGAGACAGCCTGTTGCCGGGGCGCCCCACATCAGATACCAGCATCTCGTCCTTACATTTCTTTCCCTTTCTCACCTCCTCATAAGACCACAAAACCTGTCTTATTTTTTTCTATCACACAAATTTCCCCCTTGTCAATTTGAAATTCCAATGATGAGGTGGGATGATAATCATTTGTTTATCTTGCATGAGGGGTATTCCCGGTTTCCAGCGGGAATGTACGGCGATACTCATGGCTGAGGGTTGAGAGGCCGGCAAGGAATACCCGCTTCTCGAGATATGAAGAACTGTGTCAGGATGTCCCGGAGCGTTTGAAGGGATGCAACGCTTTCAAGTATAATGATGCACCCTCCTCTCCGCGAGAGAGTCAAAAGGACAAAAGAACGTGGAATTTCTCGGCGACATTATTCAGATATTTCTCCATCTCGACAAATACCTGAACCTCGTCATCGAGCGATACGGCCTCTGGACCTATCTCATCCTCTTCCTCATCATCTTCTGTGAGACGGGGCTCGTGGTAACACCATTCCTTCCCGGCGATTCTCTCCTCTTTGCCGCCGGTACCTTTGCAGCCCTCGATTCTCTCGACCCCCTTCTCCTGTTTGCCGTGCTCGGCATCGCAGCGGTCGGGGGCAACATGCTGAACTACCAGATCGGTTACCATGTGGGCCCAAGGGTTTTCTATAACGACAGCGCCCGGTTTTTTAAGAAGGAATACCTGGTGAAAACGCAGCAGTTCTATGACCGATTCGGCGCCATGACCATCGTGATCGCGCGGTTCCTCCCCATCATCAGGACCTTCGC
>JBLNHB010000062.1:0-6097 GCA_050268805.1 bacterium
CATGCCAGGACATCTGCCCTGCGGTATTTCACCTCGATGAGGAGATCGGGAAATCCCAGGTGATCGACGCCGATGCCTGCGAATACGCCGGGTGCTGCGAGGCTGCTGAGGAGAACTGCCCCGTTGAGGCGATCACGGTCGAAGAATAGACAAGGCCCAATTCTCTTTTCGTTAAACGGTTAGGGTTGCGAGGCCGGTATCGTGCAAAGAATCGTGAGTCGTCCGTAGGTAACGATGCCCCTATCGCAAAAGAAACGTCCTTTGGTAACGGTCACGACGCCAGTATCGGTCACGTACCACGTGCGACGTCTGACGTAACGGGCCTCGCAGCCGCCAGACGAGTCTCACCGAAACGGGCTTCGTCACCGTCACGCCATCCTCACGAGCAGACACGGCTGAATGCACCCGCTCATGCTCTTGAACAATGCGGACTAAATAAAGAGCGTAATATTCGCATCAAGGGCGAAATTCAAAAATTCCGCTGCTCCCGCAACGACCACCCCGTCAACAAGATCTTCCTTCTTCAATCCGGTCATTTCAAGAGTCGGAGTGCAGGCGATCAGGTGCACATCCATTTCCCTGCAGGCATCCACGAGCTCGGGGATGCTCGGCCACTTAATTTTCTTGATCATGCCCTTCATCATCATCGTCGCCATGGCGGTCATGCCCGGCAGCACCCCGAGGATGTTCGGGAAAGGCACGGGCGAGGGCATCGCCGGGTTTGCCAAAGGCGCGACCTGGAGACGGTGGTACTTATGTTTATTGATGATGTCGACACCGTAGAGGGTGAAGAAAATCTGGACCTCCACGTCCATTGCCGCTGCGGTTGATGCAAGGATGAGCGGCGGGTAGGCCATATCGAGGGTTCCTTTGCTCGCGACGAGCGCCATTTTCTTTTTCTGTTCTTCAGCCATGTGATTCTCCTTTCAGTGCGGTGAATACAACCTCAGCCATGGTACAGGCATGAGAGTTCTTTCAGGGTGCCCGGGATCATTTCTGTTCATTCTTATCTTTTGCGCCGGGGGATGCCTGATGCTCAATTTTACCGACCGGCCGGTCAAATTGTCAATGAGAAAAGCAACTATTGAACTGAGGACAAGACCGTGAAGGAGAGAGAACGCTTACATTGTCACAGCCTCCGGGTATAGGGTATTATTCTCTATGTTTCAAAAATTCACGACCACAGGGATCGGCAGCATGCCCCACCGGGATCCGCTCAGGGCATGCGCTCTCATTCTCGACCGGGTTGATATTCCCTTCTGGCCGCAGCTGCCGGGGCTGTCGTTCTGCGAGCTCATGATCCCCCAGTATTCCGAAGGGATGCCGAATATCAGGATCGTTCCCGGAGAACAGAAGATCTGGGTTGTCGGGAATGGTCAGTCCGCGGTGAACTCCTTCTATGAGAGCTATACCGAGGATGCCGAGTTCCCGATATCCGGAGAATATGCCCGGGGATTCGCCTCCTTTGTCGGGATCATTCAGGGGCGGCGGTTCAGGGTGCTGAAAGGCCATGTCACCGGTCCGCTCACTTTCACTCTGGGCTTAAAGGATGACCGTGGCGCTCCGGTCTATTTCAATGAAGAGATGAGGGAGATATCTCTCATGGTGCTCAGAGGCAAGGTGAGATGGCAGATCAATCAATTGAAGAAATTCTGCGACAAAGTCATGATCTTCATCGACGAGCCGATTCTCTCGGCGATCGGCACCTCCGCCTATATGGGAGTGTCCGGGGACGAGGTGGCAAGGCTCATCTCTTCCCTGGTGTCCGAGATACACCGGTTCAATGGGATTGCCGCGATCCATTGCTGCGGCAAGGCCGACTGGAAGCTTGTCATGGAAACGGGAATCGATGTGGTCAATTTCGATGCCTATGATTATTTCGAGAACTTTCAGATCTATGCCGATTCTCTGAAGGAATTCCTGGACCGGGGAGGCTCTGTCGCCGCGGGGATAGTTCCGACCTCGTCGATTATCCGGGAAACACGACCGGATGATCTGAAGAATAGCCTGCTCGGACAGATCGAAGCACTGGGCAAGAAAACGGGATTCAGGGATCTGCCGGAGAGGCTCATCCTCACCCCTTCCTGCGGCACCGGTTCGCTCAGCGAAGGAGAGGCGGAGAGAGTTTTTGAAACGCTCCACGCGGTGAAGCAGTCATTGGTAAAGTAAAGAAATAAGCCACAGAGGCACAGAGAAAGAAAAATTCAAAATGCAAAATTCAAAAATGAAGACAACGGCTGTCAACGGCTGAATAATATTCTCTCCTTCGATCGTGTTTATAACTCTGCATCTCTGTGGTAAAAGGGTTGAGGAGGTTCTTTGAAACTGAAAAAGGGAATATTCATCACCTTCGAGGGGATTGAGGGTTCCGGGAAATCGACCCAGATCAGCCGGTTGAGCGGCTTTCTTGAGGATTCGGGGATCGAATATACACGGACCGTTGAGCCGGGGGGCACCCTCATCGGCGATGAGATACGGAAGATACTGCTCTCGGTCGAGCACAATGGGATGACCTCGCTGACGGAACTCCTTCTCTACGCTGCATCGAGGGCGCAGCATGTGGGCGAGGTCATCAAACCGGCGCTCGATCGCGGCAGGGTGGTCGTGTGCGACCGGTTCACCGATTCGACCATGGCATACCAGGGCTATGGCAGAGGGATCGACCGGGAGCTCATATCCCTCTTGAATGCGATCTGCACCGGGAAGACCTTCCCGGACCTTACCATTCTCCTCGACCTGGATGTCGAGACCGGTCTCTCGAGGAACCGGTCAGCGGAAAAAATCGACCGGCTTGAGCTCGAGGCGGCCGACTTTCACCGGAGGGTGAGAGAGGGCTATCACGCCATAGAAAAGGCGGAGCCCGGAAGAGTGAGGACCGTTGACGCCTCCGGAGGCATCGAGGCGGTCTCGGAAAAAATCCGGCAAGTTTTTCTCGATTTTCTCAGGGAAAACAACTATGTCGCTCAGTAAGATAATCGGGCAGGAGAGGCCGTTGAGGATTCTGAGGGGGCTTCTTGGCACCGGCAGGATCCCGACGAGCTATCTTTTCAGCGGAGAGCGGGGGATCGGAAAATTCTCGGCCGCCCTCGAGTTTGCGAAGGCGATGAATTGCGAGAGCCCGGCAGGGAGGGACTCCTGCGACCGTTGTCGGTCCTGCATGAGGATGACCGCGCTGAACCATCCCGACCTCAAGGTCATGGCTCCGGAGGGAGGCGTCCTGAAAGTGGAACAGGTGAGGGAGCTGGAGGAATTCCTCTCCTTCAAGCCCCATGAGGGGAGGAAGAAGGTGGTCATTGTGGATGATGCCGACCTCATGAATCTCTATGCGGCGAACGCTTTTTTAAAGACGCTTGAAGAACCCCCGGAGGACAGCATGATCATCCTCGTCTCCTCACGGCCCGAACTGCTTGTCGATACGATACGGTCGCGGTGCCTCAATATCAGGTTCCTGCCCCTCGGCACGGCCGATCTGAAGAAGGCAGCGGAGCTCCTCGGGAAGAAAACAGGTGATGAAACCGGCCTGCGGCTTGTCATGGGGAGGGTCGGACTCCTGCTCGATGAGGAAGCAGTGGTGAGAAGGGACCGGGCATTCGACAGCTTCGAGGATATGATCGAAGGCAGGGAGGCGGGTGTGCCCAAGGAGCGAGAAGCGATCGACGAACTGCTCGACTCCTGTCTCCTCTTCCTTAGGGACAGCATGGAGATCCTCTGCACCGGAGGGGATGAAACCCTCGTGAACCGTGACCTCTCAGGGAGGATCGCGAGGATATGCAGGGGAATCGGACCGGAGGAGCTCATGGCCGTCTATGACGAGGTGCTTGACCTCAGAAAAAAGACCTTCTATAACCTGAACAAAGCAATCGTCATACAGTATCTCTCGATGCTCCTCGCTTCACTCGGCAGGAAGCGTACGAGGGCGAGGTAACCACTGTTCATTCCCGTATAACCGGGCACTGAGGGGGACAGCGTGTTCCAGGGAGCGGGAGAAATGTATTACAATAAAAATAAAATTTGTCCGAAAGGGCACGAGGGATGCACGCAATGCCGGAAAAAATAGGGATACGGTTCAAATCATGCGGTAAGATATATTACTTCGACAGCAGTGACCTCGAAGTGAAAAAAGGGGACAATGTCGTTGTCGAATCGAGTTTCGGGATGACCATCGGCCGCGCGGTGACCGACAGAATGCCGGTGCTTCAGGAAGAGCGGGAGCTCAAGAAGGTCATCAGGAAGGCCACGGAGGATGACTTCAGCACACAGCAGAGGAATACCGAGCTTGAAAAGGAGGCCAGGGCATTCTGTATCGAGAGGATCAAGGCCCGGGGGCTCCAGATGAAGCTCGTCTGCACTGAGGCGGCCCTCGACAAGAAACGGATCATTTTCTACTTCACCGCCGACGGGAGGATCGATTTCCGCGAGCTTGTCAAGGACCTCGCTTCGAAATTCAAAACGCGGATCGAGATGCGGCAGATCGGCGTCCGGGACGAGACCAAGCTTCTCGGGGGGATCGGCATCTGCGGGAAAGAGGTGTGCTGCAAGACCTTTCTCACCTCATTCGCTCCTATATCCATCAAGATGGCAAAGAAGCAGGAGCTCGTGCTCAATACGAGCAAACTCTCCGGGATCTGCGGCAGGCTCCTCTGCTGCCTGAACTATGAGATTGACCAGGAGGGTGTACAGAAAAGGGCTGCTTCCCGAGAAGCGGATCGGACCGCAGAGGCTGAGGAGGCGTATGCGGAATCATCCAAACAGCAGGAGGAAAGGCATACCCTGTATGAGGACGCGGGGAGTGCGGTTGCTCTTGACACAGCCCGGGAAGCGAGGAGCGTCAGGGCGGTTCCCGTTCCCGAAGAAGTGAAAGCCACTGGTCCTCTGCAGATGACTGAACAGGCCCGTGAAGCTCCTTCGGGACAGCCTCAGGGACAGCCCGGGCAGGGAGACCACCACCGGAGGAGCAGAAAATTCCACCGTCGCAGGAGAAAGAAGAAAAAACAATCATCATGAGAAATATTTTCTATGTTACGACACCGATCTACTATGTGAACGATGTCCCCCACATCGGGCATGCATACACGACCATCGCCGCCGATATCCTCGCGCGGTATCACCGGATGCTCGGCAAGGAGGTTTTTTTTCTCACGGGCACGGATGAGCATGGCCAGAAGGTAGAGAAAGCGGCGAAGGACCGGGGCAGGACGCCGAAGGACCATGCGGACAGCATGGTGGGAAACTTCCAATCCCTCTGGGAAAAGCTCGGCATATCCAACGACGCATTCATCCGCACCACCGATTCCGGGCACAAGCAGGTTGTTCAGGACCTTCTGCAGAAGCTCTTCGATGCGAAAGAGATCGAGAAGCGGGGATACTCGGGATGGTACTGCGTGCCTGATGAGCGGTTCTGGACCGAGAAGGACCTCGTGGAGGGAAACTGCCCTGACTGCGGACGGCCCGTGGAGCACATCCACGAGGAGAACTATTTCTTCCTCATGTCGAAGTATCAGGAGCGGCTCATCGGGCATATCGAGAAGAACCCCGATTACATCCTTCCCGAAACGAGGAAGAACGAGGTGCTCGGCTTCCTGAAGAACAATGTCCTCGGCGACCTCTGCATATCGCGGCCGAAGCAGAGGCTCTCCTGGGGTATACCGCTGCCCTTTGATGAGAACTATGTCACCTATGTCTGGTTCGATGCCCTCGTGAATTATTTCTCCGCGACCCGCTATCTCGTGAAGAAGGAAGGTGAATGGTGGCCGGCATCCCACCATATCATCGGCAAGGATATCCTGACCACGCACGCGGTGTACTGGTCGACCATGCTCATGGCACTCAACCTTGAATTGCCTGAAAATATCTTTGCCCATGGCTGGTGGACTGTTGAAGGCAAGAAGATGTCAAAGTCTTTCGGCAATGTCGTTGACCCGAACACAATGGCCGACGCTTACGGCGTCGACGCGTTCCGGTATTTTCTCTTCAGGGAAGTCTCCTTCGGCCTGGACGGGGATTTCTCCGAGGATGCTCTCATACGGCGGATCAATACCGATCTCGCGAACGACCTCGGAAATCTCCTGAGCCGGTTTCTCACGATGGCAGAGAAATA
>JBLNHB010000063.1:0-3127 GCA_050268805.1 bacterium
AAAAGAATCAGTACTTCAGGAAGAGCAAAAGCCCTGATGACCGGCATCAGGGCTTCTTCGTCCTGCGGTTATTCAGAGCTTACACTAAGGTATCGATGCAAAACTTTTTATCGCCGTACCCGCTCATATGGGTAAAGAATGCGGGCTCAGGCGCTGATCAGCCCTCATCGCGGAAACAGGGCCCGGAATCGCGGCGACAATCCATCCCGGGACGTGTCTCCTGTATCTCCTGAAACTTTTTCCTCTGCTCGGGTGTCAGTTTCGATTTGACCTCTTCCTTTGCCCTGATGAGCGAGAGGTGTATCCCGGTCCTCATCGCTTCTATCTGTTTGAGTTTCGCTTCGACCGCCTTTATGTCCACAGGGTCGTTGTCGAGAAGGTCTCTCAATTCGACTCTTGCGACACGCTCGTCGGCCCTCTTCTTGATCGTCTCTTTCATTACCTTATCCCTGAGCTCCTTGACCTCCTTCGTCTGTTTCTCATCAAGACCGAGGCCCATGATTTGCCTCCAGAGGGGATGCTCTTGCTCCATCATCCTGCCCTGATGCCTCATCGGACGCATCATAGGCGTGTCCTCGTCCTGGCGACACCTTCCCCAGGTATCAGGGGGACCTCCCCACTCCGCGTTTGCGTCAAATGATGCAAAGGTCAGCACCAGAATACCGAACAACAGACCAGCGAATGCTTTTTTCATACCCGTCTCCTTTTCTCTTTCGTCTCGGCGTCCCCAGGGACCGCCGTCTTTATGAGTACAGGATACCAACCGAATATGGCCAAAATAAGGAAGAAATGAGGAAATATGCGGAGAGTGTAAAAGAGAATGGTTATTCTTCGACGGCAGGATATACAATAAAAAAATGAAGATCGGTATCGCGCATAGATTGTTTCTCTCGATCCTCGCTGCAGCCTCTCTGGCGCTCCTCTGCATGTTCTTCATCATGCAGTGGAGCATCAACACGGGGTTTCTCGAGTATCTCAACTCCCTGGAGCAGGGCAGGCTGGAACAGACAGCCCAAAAGCTGGAACAGGCATATGCGGAACAGGGGAGCTGGGATTTTCTGCGGAACAGACCGAGACACTGGATCATGCGCTTGATGGCTGAGCAGCCCGGTGATGACCGCGGCCCTCATTGGTCGAATAAAAACGACGAGCGGGAGGGCATGCCGATGCATCCTCCGGGCATGCGCGGACCGAGAGCGCGCTTCATCATTTTGGATGCGGAGCGCAAACCGATCTTCGGTTTTCCGGAAGAAGCCCGGGGGGTGCATTTCAGGCCCCTTGTCTATAACGGCACGACGATCGGTTACGTCGGCCTCCTGTCGCCGAAACACTTCCTTAACCCGCCGCAGCTTGAGTTTCTGAAACAGCAAAAATTTGCTCTTCTCTTGGCGGCATTCGGAATCGTGCTGGTGGTTGCGACATTATCGCTTCCCCTTGCGAACCGTCTCGTCCGGCCGATCAGGGCCATGGCCGCGGCAACCCGCGATCTCGCCTCGGGAAAATATACCGTTCGGGTCCCCGTCTCGTCATCGGACGAGGTGGGTCAACTCGCCCGGGACTTCAACGACATGGCGCTGACGCTCGAAAAGAACGAGAAGGCCCGCCGCCGGTGGATTGCAGACATTTCCCACGAGCTGCGGACCCCTCTGGCGGTGATTCGAGGCGAGATCGAGGCCCTCCTCGAGGGGATCCGGAGCACCACACCGGAGGCTATCCGGTCGCTCCATGTAGAGGCGCTCCGGCTGCACCGTCTCGTGGATGACCTTTACCAGCTTGCCCTCTCCGACCTCGGCGCACTGACCTATCGGAAGGAGGACCTTGATCTGGTTGCGATTCTCAGGGATTCGGTAGAAACCTACCGGCCGGAGTTTAGCAGGAAGAGCATCACGCTCATCGAAGACATTTCACCGGCGTCCGGGATCAGGGTGTTCGCTGACCACGGGCGGCTTCTCCAGCTCTTTGCCAACGTGCTCGACAACTCCCTGAAATACACTGACCCGGGAGGAAAGCTCGTCATCCGCCTGGGATGCCGCGACAGCCGGGCTTCGATCGATTTCGAAGACTCCGCTCCCGGAGTCCCGGAGGCCGATCTGGACAGACTGTTCGACCGGCTCTACCGGGTTGAAGGGACGCGGAGCAGGCTATCAGGAGGCGCGGGCCTCGGCCTTGCGATATCCAGAAACATCGTCGAGGCCCATGCCGGTGATATCACTGCTCGACCGTCATCGTTGGGAGGGGTAATGATCAGCGTTACTCTGCCGGCTTCCGGAGGATGCCCGTGAGCGGAAATATCCTTGTCGTTGAAGACGAGCCGAAGCTGGCGAACCTGCTCGTTGATTATCTCAAAGCGTCAGGGTTTGAACCGTCGTGCCTTGCAAACGGCAGCGAGGTCGTGCCCTGGGTCCGGGAGCACAGTCCCGACCTTATCCTTCTCGACCTGATGCTGCCAGGACGAGACGGCATGGAGGTGTGCAAGGATATCCGCACGTTCTCCCGCGTGCCGATCATCATGGTGACGGCTCGGGTCGAGGAAATTGACCGCCTTCTCGGACTGGAGCTCGGCGCCGATGATTACATCTGTAAGCCGTTCAGTCCCCGGGAGGTTGTCGCGCGGGTCAAAGCTGTCTTGCGCCGGACTGGCGACGGACAGAGGATCCAGACCCAGGGGCTCGTGCTCGACGGTGACCGGTACCGGGCGGCTCTTCACGGCCATGATCTTGGACTCACCGCGGTTGAGTTCAAGCTGCTGCAGTTCCTGGCCGCCAGTCCTGGTCGCATCTATAACCGCCAGCAGCTCATGGACAGGATCTACCCTGACCAACGCAGTGTAAGCGACCGCACCATCGACAGCCACGTCAAGAAATTGCGGAGGAAGATCGAGGCCTCCGACCCTGATGCGAAGCTCATCCATTCGGTCTACGGCGTGGGGTACAAGTTCGAGGCGAACACGGAGTAACGGTGCCGCCTTTTTCGGGGCTTTGCCCCGGATCCCAGCCACCCTTCTTGCGTGCCCAAGAAGCGTGGCCGGAAGAAGGGCACCGGTACAAGTAAGGGACATAGGTAACACGTGAGTTCAAGGACATGGGTAACAGATTTAAAGTAAGGGCAACTCGTTTAAAAGGAGATG
>JBLNHB010000064.1:0-5044 GCA_050268805.1 bacterium
TGAAGGATTTCCCGGGCAGCCCTCGCCTGCCGCTCGGCGATGGTGAGAGGGAGATTTCCGACTCCGGAGATGCCGGTTATTTCCCTCACCACTCCCCTTTCCCGCATCGTCAACCCCCGGGGGTTCCTCTGGGGGGAGATGCTGACTGATATGCTCCCGCCGCCTTGTGGATAGAACCCGTAGTGTTCGATGGCAGCGGTCAAGCCGATTCCGAGGCGGTTCAGCACGGGCAGGAAGACGGCACTGATATAGTGGAAAGGCGGACTGAAGGGGACATGCGTGCCCCCTTTCAGTACAAGAGAAGAACTTTCATCTGCAAACACCAGTGGGGGAAGAAGGGCCTGGAGGAGGAGCGATGTGGAGCCTGCTGTACCGATATCAAAAGTATAAGCACCGGGTTTGACCCGAGCGGGCCGGAACATGAGCTCCATCGAACCCGGTGAGTCTCCGGTCACGGTCGCACCCGATATGATCTTCATGGCGCGCACTGCCATCAGGTGCTGGGGCATGAGGCCTGGCTTTTTCCGGTTTATCCGGATGTTGAAGATGCGAAACGGTTTCTGAAGAGCAGCCGACAGACCCAGGGCTGTCCTGAGGATCTGGCCTCCGCCCTCTCCGCTGCTTCCGTCGATTTCGATCATAAATAAATTATGAACGAGCGGGTACAATATAACAAGGAGAGACAGAAATGAATTGGGCAGTTGCTGATAACAGAGCCATGCCCGCCCTCCTGAATCCATGAGAATACAGGCCGAACCCGAATGGGAAGACATCGCTCATGCCCTGATGACGGACCGGGGGACTGTACTCCTCATCGGCGCAACTGATTCCGGGAAATCAACGCTCGCTCAGTACCTGATAAGAAGGCTCGTCGCGGAAAAAATCCGGGCAACCCTTATCGATTCCGATATCGGCCAGTCTTCCCTCGGACTTCCGGGTACGATCAGCATGAAGACGTTTAACCGATCCGAAGACACGGAACATTTCAGGCCGCAGAGGATGATCTTTATTGGTGCGCTGAACCCGGCAAAGGCGATACCGGCGGTCATTGGCGGAGTTAAAAAGATGGCCGAAATTTCAAGAAAGAGAGGTGTTGATCTGATTGTCGCGGACACGAGCGGCCTTATCAGCGGCTGGCCGGGGAAGACATTGAAAAAGGGAAAGATCGATATTTTGAGGCCCAGACATGTCCTTGCCCTTCAGCAACACCATGAGCTTGAACATATACTCACCAGCTGTGAAGGGGCACACGTTCACCGGATGAGACCATCGAAAGGGGTTCGGGCAAGGAGCAGGGAGGCCAGGATACGGTACAGGATGGGAAAATTCAGAGCGTACTTCAGAGCGGCTGAGGTAATTGGCGTTCCGTATAAAGGAATGGAATTTCTTGAAAAGAGAAAGGATCTCGACATTCGTTCGAAGGCCCTTGAGCCGGGGACGCTGCTTGGGCTCAACTCAGGGAGCATGACGCGCTCCCTCGGTTTGCTCATTCAGCGGCGCCGTGATGGGATGCTCATAAAAACGCCCCTTCGCTCGCTGAGATGGATCAAGAGAATCATCGTGGGCGACATCGTTCTGCGGGAGCTTGTGGAGAAGCCCGGCATTGCTGATGCTTCATGGAGCATGTGTATGATGCCAAGAAACCCAGTTTGATGATACAATTAAATGTTGAAAATTGGGGTGTGAAGGAGAGACGTCGAGAGGAATGAACATGAAAATGCGCTTGATGGTGATGACCGTGGCGGCCGCTCTTGTTTTTCTTTCGTTTGCATCCTTCTTCGTGAGCGACGGGTTTGGCCAGCATGCTGTCAATCTCTATTTCTTCTACGGGAAGGGCTGTCCCCACTGCGCCGATGAGGCAAAGTTTCTTGCCGTCCTCAAGCAGAAATATCCCTCCCTCGAAATAAAGGCTTTCGAAGTCTGGTACAACGCGGGGAATGCGAAACTCCTCGTAGCTCTGTCCCAGCAGTACGGCACAAAGCCCAAGGGGGTTCCCATGACGTTTATCGGAACCTTTGATCCCATAGCCGGATACAGTAAAGACGAAATTACCGGAAAACTGATCGAGGAGAAAGTAAAGTACTGCTTCGAGCAGGGGTGTGAAGACCCCATCGAGCCGATCGTAAGCGTCCTGGCTCCGGATACGGCCAAGCCCTCCTACCGGCAATTCGGGACAGCAGAATCACCGCCCGCACAGGTGCAGAAACCAAAGCAACCAAAGGCCGCTCAACAGCCGGATAAGCAGCCCTCGGGGGCGCAACAGCCGCCGGAGAAAATCGAGGACCAGCCCCGGCCCGCTGAGAAGACCGTGACGAGCGACACCGTCGTCTCCATTCCCCTGGTTGGGGATACCGACGTTTCCCGCATGACCCTCCCTGTCCTTACCGTGATTCTCGCTGGGTTGGACAGCTTTAACCCCTGCGCATTCTTTGTCCTCTTCACTCTCCTCGGCATTTTGGTGCATGCCCGGTCGCGCACGAGGATGATGATAATCGGGGGTACCTTTGTCTTCTTCTCGGGTTTTATCTATTTCCTCTTCATGTCCGCGTGGCTGAACATCTTCATGCACATCGGCGAGCTCATGGTCATAACGCTTATCGCAGGGATCGTTGCCCTTGTCATCGCAGGGATCAACATCAAGGATTTCTTCTTTTTCAAACAGGGTGTTTCCCTCACTATTCCTGAAAGCGCAAAACCGAAGCTCTTTGAGCGGATGAGGCATTTGCTCAAGGCAACCTCCCTGCCCTCGATGATATTCGGCACCGTGGTTCTCTCCATCGCAGCGAACACGTATGAGCTCCTCTGCACCGTCGGGTTTCCACTCGTCTTTACGAGAGTGCTGACGCTGAATAATCTTCCGATGCTCCGGTATTATCTCTACCTTGTTCTCTACAATGTGGTATATGTGATCCCCCTCGCGGCGATTGTCCTGATGTTTGTGTGGACTCTCGGAACCCGGAAGCTGACGGAATGGCAGGGACAGGTCCTGAAACTCATCTCAGGGCTCATGATGCTGTTTCTCGGGATCGTCCTCCTTGTCGATCCCAGTCTTTTTAACAATATACTTGTCGGCATCGGCCTGCTCGCTGCCGCCCTCGTCGGAGCCGGGATTGTCATTCTCGTTACAAAGAAATTCAGACGGGGAGAATCCGAAGGAATGCAGTGACAAAGCCGGCCTCTGCCCTGCGCTGAAGGTACCTGGCAACAGGAAGAGAAAGAGCATGAAAGCAAAAAAGAAATTGATGGTTGTCGGGCCGCGGGTCCTGATCACCGCCGATAAGAGCGAGGGGAGGACCGATGCGGGCCTTTATCTTCCGCCGACCGTAAGGGAAAAAGAAGAGGTCCAGGGAGGATTCGTCGTCAAAACAGGGCCGGGATATCCGGTGCCTGATGTTTCCGCGGTAAATGAAGAGCCCTGGTCCAGGCCAGGAACGGAAACCAAATATATCCCTCTTCAGGCACAGGAAGGGGACTATGCTCTGTTCTTAAAGAAGGAAGCGGTGGAAATCGAGTTTGAAGGGGAGAAGTACCTCATCGTTCCGCACTCGGCCATCCTCGCGCTCGCGAGGACGGAGATAGAAGAATGACATTTCACATCCCGAAGCCATTCAATAACCACAGCGCCACTGGGACACAGAGGGAAATCAGGGGAATTGAGATTTCTATTTCCAAGCAAGCCTGAGTATTTTCACTTTCTATCTCTGTGACTCTGCTTCTCTGTTGTCGGGGACTCTGCCTTCTTCCTTCCCTCCAAAATATCCACTACATCGCTGTCCGTGAGGTCATACCAGTGCCTATAGGCGTCAGCAACCGCAAAAGGATATCCTTCCCTGACATTGGGGCAGACAATGGTATCAACGGAAGGCATGAGCCTCAGAATGGTGGCATAGGAGCCGGTTGGCACGGCAATGATGACATGGTAGGGCGACCTTTTTCTCACAAAGTCGATAGCAGCGCGCATGGTATAGCCGGAGGCAAGGCCGTCGTCCACAAGGATGAGAGTTCTGTCCTTCAGAGGAGGGAACTCCTTGTCCTTCCGGAAAATCCTCTCCCGTTCGCTGATAGTTTTCAGGGTTTTCTTGATCTGGTAGTCAACAATTTCGTCTGAGAGGTTGAGTGTCCGGAGCAGATCCTCGTTCAGGATGACATCACCGTCGAGATTCACAGCGCCGAATCCAGCCTCGGTATTCCATGGGATAGGGACCTTCCTCGTGATGATGAGGTCAAGCCCGATCTCCAGGGAGTCATGAATTTCCCATGCAACAGGGACACCGCCTGAAGGGATCGCGACGATGAGCGCATCGGTCCCTCTGTAATCCTGCAGATGGGCGGCGAGCCGCTTACCTGCATCAGAGCGGTCTTTGAATACATGACTCCTGTTCCTCAGGAATTCATCTTCGACGAGCATACTTTTTTTCCAACCCCCATTCTCTATTCCTTGGGGTGGTTACTGGATTGATCCCCTTTTGCATTTAAACCCGCACCACCGCTTCTTCCGGGGTTACCCGGGAAGGAGCTGACGGTATCTTTTCAGGCCACCCAACCGGAACAATCGCAACAGGCCTCAGATGGGCAGGCAATTCAAGAATTCTCGAGACGTCCTCCTCGTAAAAAGCACCAACCCAGACAGAGCCGAGCCCAAGTTCGTGGGCGACGAGCATCATGCACATGATACTGCATGAGACGTCCTGGATCCGGTAGAGCTCCACTCCCCGCCTGTCATATCTCTGCGCGATTCTGCCGTCCGCGCATCCGACAACGACAAGCGGCGCCTCTCTGATGAAGGTTTGACAGAGTGCTGCCTCGGCAAGGGCTTTCTTCACCCCCTCGTCGTGAACGAGATAGAATTTTCTCGACTGGAGGTTCCCCGCGCTCGGCGCCCAGAGGAGCGCTTCAATCAGCTGGTGACGCACATTGTCGGGAATCTCTTCTTTCCTGAAGTTTCTGATACTTCTCCGGCCTCTGACCGCATCAAGGACATTCATGGAACTGCCCCTTTCTCCTTCTTCCATGGTACCACAGAGCAAGGAGGAAGACACCGACT
>JBLNHB010000065.1:0-5585 GCA_050268805.1 bacterium
CGTTGCAATCCTTGTAGTGCTTGCCTTTATGTTCACTTCCTGCAGCGGGGGATCAGGATCGGTAAGCTCTTCAAATGGGACCGGCAGTGTCGCCGTCCTGCTCACCGATGCTTCGACAGACCGTTTTTCTGAGATATGGGTTACGATCACTCAAATTGAACTGTTATCAGATACTCTTCATGTGACAATATTCTCTGATCCGCAAGGTAGGAGGATAAATCTTCTTGATCTCAAGAACGAGACAACCCTCATTTCAATCAGCAACAATGTTCCCGCGATCCGGTATGACAAAATCCGTCTTACCGTGAGTGAAATCAAACTGGTAGAGCCTGATCCAACTGCTCCGGATGGTCTGAAGGAATCGTATCCGAAACTTACAGGGAACCAGAAAATTGATCTGAACCCGAGGATGCCCTTCTCTGTTGTAGCGGGGCAGATGCTGACCATTCAGCTTGACCTCGACGCACAAAAGTCTATCCACATCGTCGAAAGAGATGGGAAGACCGAATACAATTTCCGGCCGGTTGTTTTTATTGACATCATCGGGGCGACTCCTCCGGAAAAAATCGTGCGGGTGAGCGGAACGGTTAATTCAATAGAAGCGGATAAAATACTGATCTGTTCGAACTCTGACACAACAGTATTGAACGATGATTTTGATTACTGCGCCTATGCGTATATATCCGGTGATACATCATTCTTTAGCTCAATGGTTCAGGGTAATCCCGTCCTCTTTGGTGACCTGAAGATTGGCGATCAAGTTACCGTCATCGGCCTTTATCGCATGGACACGGCAAAGATGGGAGTCGATGCGGTTGTTGTCGAAATAGGGGAGTTCATTGAAAAACTGAATGGCACGATTCAATCATCCATTGATCAAATCACGCAGCAATTCACATTCAAAGTTGATCTTGGCCAGGAAATAACATCGGATACAGGAATCATACCAGTGCAGATCCAAACAGGAACAAAAATATACGGAAAAGATGGGAATCCGATAACAGACCTGAGCGTTGGTCAGGTCGCGGAAATTGATGGGATTGCAGTGATGTCCAATGTCAATCCTGATGTCTTCAATGCGGCCTTAATCCTCGTTGACACCAGTACGATTCCGGAAGGGGAGATTTCCGGTACCATTGAAAACATCGACTACACTAATAAAACATTCGATCTCCAGACATCCACAGTGACGGTCTGTATAAACGTTCCTGACACGGCGACACTATTTCTCGTGCAGGAGATCAACAATCAGTTTGAAAGCAGCATAATCGATTTCTCCGATCTTCAGAACGGGATGAATGCCGACCTCTACGGCGCGTATGAAAATGGTTGTTTCGTTCCGGATACCATTATCGTTTACGCACCGGAGAGCCAGCCATAGGTGCGACTGGTTCCTCATGTTTTTGAAAGGAAGGGACCCGCAGGCAGCGGGTCTCTTCCTTTTTATAGGGTGTGCTTCCGAAGGCGGTGAACGATGAGGGACAGTGAATGCACGGAATTCCTCCGATGGTGTCTGCCGGGGCTCGGACTCCGCTGGGAAGGGTTCCGGAAGGTAAGGGGGCAGGTCTGCAAGCGTTTGGGACGGAGGATTGGTGAACTCGGCCTTCGGGACCTGGATGAATACAGACGGTATGTTGAGGATTATCCCGGCGAATGGCCGGTTCTCGACTCGCTCTCCAGAGTCACCATCTCCCGCTTTTACCGCGACCGGGGAGTGTTCGATACCATGCGCACGGATATTCTGCCTGCTCTTGCGAGGGGAGTGATCAGCAGGGGAGAACCGGAGCTCCGGTCCTGGAGTGCCGGCTGTGGTTCGGGCGAGGAGCCCTATACACTCCAGATCATCTGGAAACTCGGGGTGAGCCCCGTGCTGCAGACATCGATTCCGTTGAGCATGAAAGCTACAGACATTGACCCCCTTCTTCTGGAGCGTGCCCGAAAAGGGATGTACCTCAAGAGCAGCCTCAGGGACCTTCCCCGAGAACTGAGAGAGCAAGCCTTTGTGCATTCGGGAGAGTTCTTTATGATCAAGGAGCCCTTGAGGGAAAATATTGCATTCATTCGACAGGATATCCGGGAAGAGATGCCGGAGGGTCCCTTCCACCTCATCCTCTGCCGGAACCTTGTATTTACCTATTTTGACGAACCTCTGCAGGAAAAGATCATTGACCGGATGATGAAGAGACTCATTGCCGGCGGAATCCTCATCATAGGAATCCATGAAACACTGCCACGGCAATCAGGCATGGTGCCGTGGAAGGAGCATTCATGCATCTATCGCAAGCCTGGTACATAAGCCTTCTATTCAATTCAGAGGAATTGCGATATAATTGTAGACACAGACGAGGGAATCAGGATTCCAAAGACACGACGAATGAAAGGAGACCGTCATGCCGGCCTATGACTATGTATGCCATGACTGCAATAAGGAATTTATGGTTTTTCTTTCATTGAAGGAATTCGAGGCGCAGCCGAAAATCAAATGCCCCCACTGCGAGAGCGACAACGTGACGAGGAAGATCTCCGCTTTCTACGCAAAGACGAGCAAGAAATCATAGCTGCCGCATCCTCTCTCTGACGCCATACGCTTTTGGTCAGGGGAGCTTTTCTCTCCCAATTCTCCTACCATGTCCGCATGGACAAAGAGATAGCGCTTCATATATAGTGGATGAGAAATCAGTCAGGCAGCCACCCTCATCGCTGACAGGGTGAGCAAATCGGTTCCTTTTCCTCAATAATTTCCGGCAGGAGAAAAGGGAAGTGTCATGGACAGTGCCAGGAATAAGACGGTTTTTCTTGTTATCACGCTCGCCGCATTCGTGGCCTTTTTCAGGCTCGGCTCGGTAACGCTCTTTGATGTCGACGAGGCGGTCTTTGCGCAGGCCTCGAAAGAGATGGTCCAGAGCGGCGACTGGATAACGCCCACCTATAACGGCGTGAACCGGTACGACAAGCCGATCCTCATCTACTGGCTCATGGCGGGGTCGTACCGACTCTTCGGTATCAATGAATTCGCGGCCAGGATTCCCTCTGCGGCGGCGGCGTTTCTTCTCGCTCTTGCAGTTTTCTTTTTCGTCCGGCGGTGTCTTCAGGAAGAGCGGGCGTTCTTTGCCGCTCTCTCGCTCATCCTGTCCTTCTATTTTCTCGTCTACTCTCACTCAGCCGTGACCGACATGACCCTTGCCCTTTTCATAGCACTCTCGCTCTTTTCCTTCTTCCTTTCTCTCTCTGAGCATTCCCCCAGGGCGAGGACTTTCCTCCTGGCCTGTTTCTATCTCTTCTCGGCGCTCGCCTTTCTTACCAAAGGCCTCATTGGCATCGTCTTCCCCTTCGGCATCGCCTTCCTTTATCTGATCGTGGCGGAGGGCATGAAGGGCATCAGGAAACTGATTTCCCTCCCGGGGATCTGTACGTTCGTGATCGTCGGGGCTCCCTGGTTCATAGCGCAGATCATGATCAACGGGAGAGAATTCATCGATCTCTTTTTCCTGAAACATCACTTTGTCCGGTATACCGGTGTGATATCGGGCCACCGGGGGCCGGTGTATTACTTCATTCCGGTCATCATGCTCGGATTGTTTCCCTGGATCGCTTTTCTTCCCGCCGGCATCAGGAATGCTCTTGCAGAGAGGAAATCGCCGGCTTCCGGGCAGCCCGGGCTGCTCCTCTTCGCGCTCCTCTGGTTTTCGGTCATCTTTGTCTTCTTCTCCTTCTCGACGACAAAACTTCCCAACTACATCCTCTCTGCAATTCCTGCAGCAACGATTCTCATCGCGTCCGGTATGCCGTCCAGGGTCAAAGACACACCGGATATGAGATCCGTCCGGAGCTGGCGGGGATTCGGGAGCATGCTTATGGCAGTTGTGGCACTCGGCTTCAGTGTGGCCCTGGTCGTTGCACCGAAATACCTTTCAACGCTCGGGGTCCATGCATTCTCCTGGATCTATGCGGCAGCGCTCGTGGTCCTGATCATCGGTGTCATCCTCGTTGATGCCGCGTTCAGGGGGAGGGTCCCTATTCGCACTCTTGCGATGCTCATGATCTGCCTGTTCGTCATCCTCTCGATCAAGGCACTTCCGATGGCGAGTGAGTATCTCCAGGGCACCCTGCATCGGTACAGCCTCATCGCAAAAGAAAAACTGCCTGCAGGAGACAGGATCATCGCCTACGGGATCAATTATCCGAGCATCGTATTCTATTCAGGACACACCGTGGTACAGGTGGGGAATACCGAAGGGCTTGGGCCGCTTCTTGCGAAGAACACATATCTCCTCGCGATAACCAAGGTGAAGAAGGTTGCGGAACTCGAGGGCGCGGGATTCAGAGTGCTGGAGCAGGATGGACAGTATGCGATTCTGGAAAGAAAATAAAGTTCTCATTCTTCTGACGATGCTTCTGCCGTTGCTGATGCTGTTCGTCGACCGTCCGGTCATCAGGTGGCTGACAACGGAATTCAAAGAGAACTATGCTCTCTATTTCATTATTGAGCGCGTCGAGCCCTTTATCAGCATCATCGCCGACGGGTTTACCCTCATCGGGATCGCCATCATTCTGTATGTGATCGCGAAATATACCAGTAAACATCTGGAAACAGCGAGCAGGCCGCTCTTCTGGTCGCTCATTGCCAGCGGCATCCTCGTCCATGTCGTCAAGCACCTTTTCGGAAGAGGAAGGCCGAAGCATGACGCCGGATTTCTCGGACCCACCCTCAAGGGCGGCTATGAGTCGTTTCCTTCGGGACACGCCACCGCGGCGTTCTGTTTTGCGCATGTCCTTTCTCACTATTATCCGAAGTACCGGTTCCTGTTCTATGGATTTGCGGTGGTCGTGGGTCTTGAGCGGATCGAGGACGCCCATCACTTCCCCTCCGATATCCTCGGAGGGGCGATCCTCGGCATTGTGGTGGGAAAATGGTTCATACACAAGATTGATCAATCAGGAGGAGAGGCGCATGGATAAGCCGGAACTGACTGCGCAGAAAGTGAGACACCGGAGAGTCCATATGGCGAATGAGCGGACGTTCCTCGCCTGGATCAGGACCAGCATCGCCATCATGGCATTCGGGTTCGTCGTCGAGCGGTTCGCGATCTTCATCAAGCAGGTCTCGCTGCTCCTCGGCAGAGCAGCCGGGCATGAGCCGGTTGCGGGTCCGATGCCGGCTCACGGGTATTCGACTTTCTTCGGCATCATCCTCGTCGGCCTCGGCGCATTGATGGGAGTACTCGCGTTCATTCGGTTCAAGCGGGTGGAACAACAGATCGACGAGGATTCCTACCGGCCCTCGCGCATTCTCGATGTCCTCCTCGTGCTCTCGATACTCGCCATCGGAATCTTTCTCACGATCTATCTTATCCACAGCATGTAAGAGAAGGGATTTCGGGACCCGTGAGGGTCTGCTCGATGTGGGGCGTGCACTCATTCGTTGACACATCCGGGGAGATATTTCTAAAATAACTCGTTTTGTAAGATTATTCTTCATGAAAGGTGAGAGCAACCCAGTACAACGGTTCCATTTCTGGGTCTTCTGCATCACTCCCGACGCCCTTGAGTGCCGCGGAATCCCCTCCTCCGGAAAGGAAAGAACC
>JBLNHB010000066.1:0-7851 GCA_050268805.1 bacterium
AACCAAAACGGTTCTGAAATTCGGGCCGGCGCGGAGGTGATCTTGTCCAACCGTTCATTCTCATCTATAATCTGATGAGCTCATGGAATACGGGCAATTCTGCAAAATCAAAGGATGGGTAAACAGATGAAGAAAACAAACACGAGGGGGCGGGTCGCTCTGGTAACCGGATCGGACCGGGGAATCGGATTCGAGGTGTGCCGCCGGCTGAACGAACGGGGATATCGGATTGTGCTCACGAGTCCGGACAGGAAAAAGGCCAGCGCAGCGGCTGCCAGGCTTGAGGGAGGCAACGTCGTCTCGCACGTGCTCGACGTGGCGGACCCGGGAAGCGTCAGGGCCGTGCGGAAGTATGTCCTTGCCGAATTCAGACGTCTCGACATGCTCGTCAATAATGCCGGCGTTCTCCTCGATGAGGGGAGGAGCCTGCTCGAGGGCAGTATCGCACGAATGCTGAAGAAAGCCCCGAAGAAGGTCGATTTTGGAGAAGGGCCGGGTGTGCTCGAACAGGACATCGACATCATCCGGGCGACGCTTGAGATCAACACTTTCGGGGCCCTCAGGATGTGCCAGGCATTCGTCCCTCACATGATGGAGGCGGGCTACGGCAGGGTCGTGAACGTCTCTTCGGGACGCGGGCAGCTCCACGGCATGACCGACGAGGGTGCGCCTGCCTATCAGATGTCAAAGGCCGCCCTGAATGCGGTGACTCTGATGGTAGCGGACGCCGCCCGGGGAAGCAATGTGCTCGTCAACTCGGTCTGCCCAGGATGGACCAGGACAGATCTGGGCGGGCCCGATGCACCCCGATCAGTGAAGCAGGGAGCGGATACTATTGTCTGGCTCGCCACCCTGCCCCGCAGGGGTCCGACCGGAGGATTCTTTCGCGACCGGAAACGGATCCCGTGGTAGCGATGCGGCAGCGCCATAGTCAGAAGCGCCGGAAAATGTAAAGCCGGGGCTTCGAGAGTGCCGGGCGACAGTCGCAGCATGAGAGGAAATATTGTAGTATGAATTAGGTTCATGAGAGAGTCCCGACAAAGCCAAACCCTTTGTGAAGAGGGTGCGGAAAGCGGCGGGTCTTTGAAGGAAAGATGGCCGAGCTGCCGAAGGATAAACCGTGGTTCGGTTTTTTTTTTTGAGCAGTGGCAGTGAGGGATCGTCCCTCGGGAAGGAGGAAACAATGAGATATACAACGCGTAAAAGGGCGCCTGCAGCTTTTCTTTTTGGCGGACTGGTGGGCCGCTGGTATTGCGCTGATGACTGCTCCGGCGTCGGGGAGGGAGACGAGGCGCAGGATCAGTGGGTTCGCGGAAGACATCAAGGAAAGGACAGGGTGTTATGTCGATATGGCAAAGGGAAAAGTGACATCTGCCGTAGAAAGAGGAAGGGGGTTTTTCAAGGATACGAAATCGGTTGTCTTGAAGTCATTTGAAGCAGGCAAGGAGGCGTTCGAAAAAGAGAAGGAAAGATTTGCAAAAGAACATAAAGGAGTAGAGTGCTAAGGCCTTGCAAATAGTGCAACGTTCAAAGCGAAAAAGGTAAAAGCGGGAGAGAGCGAGAGGAAGATGGGACGACCGTGAAACAGCCGGGGCTCACTCCGTGTCCCAGCCGTACTTCTTCATCTTCCGCCAGAGCGAAACCCGGTCGATGCCGAGTACCTGGGCGGCGAGCGTCTTGTTGTTGCCAACCTCGTTCAGCACCCAGCGTATATACGCCATCTCATGGTCTTCAAGGGAGGGGATCTTGCCGTCCTTTTTTCTGAATGTTCTGATGCTCAATTCTTTGAGGTCTTCGGGGAGATGACCCACCTCGATGGAATCGCCCGTGGTGAGGGCGACCCCCCGCTCGATGATATTCTCGAGCTCCCTCACATTGCCCGGGAAGTCATAGTTCAGCAGAAGACTGATGACATCCTGCGATATTTCATGAACAGACTTCTTCATGAGGAGCGCATATTTCTGCAGGAAGTAAAAGCTCAGCAGGGGCACGTCGTCCCTCCTCTCGGAGAGAGGGGGAATATGGAGCGAGACAACGTTCAGCCTGAAGAAAAGGTCCTTCCTGAAATGGCCGCTCCCGATCGCATCCTGGATGTCCCTGTTCGTTGCGGCTATGATCCGTACATTGACTTTGATCGGTTCCGTAGCCCCGAGCCTCAGGAGCTCTTTTTCCTGGATGGTCCTCAACAACTTGACCTGCATGGACGCCGGCATCTCGGTGATTTCATCGAGAAACAGTGTCCCCCCTGATGCCATTTCGATCAGGCCTTTCTTCATGGTCGTCGCTCCGGTGAAGGCGCCCTTTTCATGGCCGAAGAGCTCATTGCCGAGAAGCTCTTCCGTGAAAGCACCGCAATTGACCGCAAAGAACGGTCCGTCAGCCCGCGCGCTGTGAAAATGGACATACTTTGCGAAGAGCTCTTTGCCGGTACCGCTCTCGCCGCTGATGAGCACATTGCAGTCGGTGGGCGCTATCTGCCGCGCGGTGTCGAGGAGTCTCTTCATGTCGGGGTCCTGGGTAATAATCTTCACCTTGCCCTGATAGTTGTCGATCTGCTCCCTGAGCTGGGAGTTTTCTTTTTTTAGCCGCATCTTCTCGACCGCTCCGCTCACGATGCTCCTGACCTCATCGAGCTTGAACGGTTTTGCGATATAGTCGTAGGCGCCCTTCTTCATCGCCTGGATAGCGGTCTGCACGGTAGCATACCCAGTTATCAGGATGACCTCCGTATCAGGGGAAACATCCTTGCATTTTTTTAATATCTGCATGCCGTCGACCTTCTCCATTTTCAGGTCGGTAAGCACGACATCATAGTACTGCTCTTCGAGGAGCTTGAGGGCATTCTGACCGTTCCGTGTTCCCGAAACCTCATACCCTTCTTTCCTCATGACATGTTCGAGATTCTTGAGCGCTATCTGCTCATCGTCAACGACGAGTATTTTCGCTTTATGGTTCATGCCGCACAAATTCCTTGAGCGGTAGCTTGATCAGGAACGTTGTCCCCTGCCCCACCGTGCTGTCCATATCGATGATGCCGCCGTGTTCCTCGATGATTTCCCGTGCCACGAAGAGGCCGAGTCCCGAGCCTTTCGCCTCATCTTTCGTGGTGAAGAAGGGATTAAAAACCTTCTCGATGTTCTCGGGCTCAATTCCGACACCCGTATCCTGGATTCTGAGATCAACGGTCCTGTTCCTCACATTTTCCTTTGCACAGATCGATACCTTTCCTTCATCGGTTATCGCATCAATGGCATTCTTGACAATATTCAGGAGAGCTTGTTCGATCCTCTGCTTATCGACGACGATCCAGAGATCGTCATCGACGCTTATGGAAACCTCCACGTGCGTGGGGATATCCCCCTGGATGAGCCTGACCGTGTCCTCTACCAGGTTCTTCAGGGGAAGGGGTTTCCGGCTGAAATCCTTCTTGCGCGAAAACTCAAGGAGAGACCGCACCATAACCTTTGCCCTTTCCACTTCCCCTTCGATCTGATGGAGCAGCTCCTTCTTATACTCGACATCGCTGTCTTCAATCTCCTCACGGAGGATCTGGCAGGACGTCGATATATTGGAGAGCGGATTATTGAGCTGGTGTGCGACCCCCGAAACCATGGTGCCGAGCGATGCGAGCTTCTCCGACTGGACAATGACCTTCATCTGTTTCAGTTCAAGCTCCCTGATCATCTTGCTGCAGGCTTTGCCGAGAGAAACCATCTCTCTGTCCGAAAGGTCCAGGAAGAGCGTATCACAGGCGTCAAACTTCCCGTCGGCAATGCTCTTCATGCTGTTTTCGAGCTGCTTCAGCGGACGCACAACCATGAGCGAGAGGAACCTGCCGATCAGCCAGACCACTATAATAGAGAGGAGAATAGATACGAGGATAACCCTCTTTGAGAAGCCAATGAGTGCCTGGATGTATTTCCGTTCCGCAGCGGAGATGGATTCGGCGGCAGTAACAATTCTTTTCCCCTTCTCCCGTATTTCCCCTTCCAGTGCACGAGATTGAGCGATATCATGTGTTCTTTCCGTATGAAAATGCCGCTCCATGAGGGCTTGGTATGCATGAATGTCTGATTCAAGAGCATCAATGTCTGTCTTCATAGAGAGGCGCTGAATAGTGTCCCAGTTGCTGCGGATTATGTTTTCTGCTTTCCCGGTGTAGTGAACGGTTTCCTCATAGGAATTCATGTCCCCGTATAAGAAGTAGTTCTTTTCATACCGTCTCATTTCGAGGGTTGTGTCGAAGAGGTCCGAGATGATAAAGCTTACAGAAATTTTATAGTCAATCCTTTTCAGGTAGAAATAATTGAGGATTGAAATGACGATGATCAGCGCAAGACAAGCGTAATACCCGACTCTCACCTTGTTCCGGATGCTATGCTGAAGTCTTATCACAAATCAATTTAACATCATCCTATTGCAAAATGCAATATTTCTAAGTTCAAATGCAACGAGACCGTCGATATTGATTTATTAGGATATTTTTAAGGATTTTCTTAGGTTAATGCTTTTTGCAACATGAATGAATTCTGAGAAAACAATACCAATCGGAAAAATTTCAATTATTTCCATGGGGTTATATAAATTTCAAAATCTGGCACAATTTTTGAGTTAGGCACTATATACCTGCTCCAGCGGTTAAGGCTTCTCTTTAGAGGTATGAAGAATCAAATGGACGGAAAAAATTTTTGTCCCCGAGAAGAGATAGATGAACAAATTTGAAGACATAATGTCAGCAATAGCCTTTGCAGAGGAAGGAGAGCACGAAAAAGCAAAGGAATTCCTGAAAAGCAAAAGAACCGTACTGCTTGCCATTTCAGACAGAATGTTTGACAGGAATGCCTTAAAGTACGCCCTTAATATAAGCAAAAGGATTGAAGCCAGTTTGGAAATTCTTTATGTGACCAATTCAGAAAAGGAGAAAAAAGGTCTAAAGGATTTTTTGTCAGAGGTGAAGGAAGTGGGGTTTAGATTCAGTCTGGTGATGAAAAATGGCTGCGTAAAGAAAGCGATCCTCGATTACACGGAAAAAAGGAGGGAGGTGTTATTTGTCATTGTAGGTTCAACGCCCGAGCTCGAAATGGAATGCACAATGGGTGAAAAAATACTCACCGAGGCGTGGAAAAAACTGAAGTGTCCTTTGGTCGTAGTTTCGAAAGGCGAAATGCCTTCTACGGCATAAATAAAAACTTATCAGCAAAAGGAGGATGAATCATATGGGAGTTGGAAGACGTGTATTTGAATTTCTGAAGTCGGCATCCATTGCGCATGCCAAATGGGATTTTGAGGTCTCTATGTCCATCATCAAAAACAAGAGGAAGATGCTGATCCTGCTCGCCCTGCTCACGCCGATCCTCGCCATTTCCCTGCTCGAAGCAGGAGACATGCTCGGGGGCAAGACCGCCTATGCTCCCGCGTTCTATTCAACCAACATTTTTCTTATCTCGATCGCCATCGGTCTCTGCGCCGGTCTCATCACCGGCTGCATCGGGGCGGGCGGAGGGTTTATTATCACCCCGGCGCTCATGGCTGCCGGTGTGAAGGGCATCCTCGCGGTCGGGACCGATCTCTTTCACATCTTCGCCAAGGCGATCATGGGGACTGCGGTCCACAAGAAGCTCGGCAATGTATCGGTCAAGCTCGCCCTCGCCTTCCTCGTGGGATCTGCCGGCGGCACCTTCATCGGCGGGGCGATCAACAAGGCCCTCTACAATTATGACCCGCTCCTGAGCGAGACGTTCATCAGCCTGGTCTATGCGGTCCTCCTCGGATTCCTCGGCTTCTACGCGCTCGCCGATTTCCTGAGATCGAGAAAGTCCAAAGACACGGGTGATGCGCACGGGGGTTCAGCAGGCATGACGAACATCGCGCTGAAGGTCCAGAACGTGAATGTCCCGCCGGCCATACGGTTCGACGAAGACCTCGTCCAGGGCGGCAGAAAGATCTCGGGTGTGATCGTCGCGATGGGCGGCGTCATTGTCGGCCTCATGGCGGCGATCATGGGCGTGGGAGGAGGATTCATCACCTTCCCGATGTTCGTCTATGTCTTCGGCGTCTCTTCCATGACGACGGTCGGCACGGATATTCTTCAGATCATCTTTACCGCAGGGCTTGCCGCCATAACACAGTATGCAATCTACGGGTATGTCTTTTACACCCTTGCCATGGGAATGCTCCTCGGCTCTTTGATCGGCATCCAGGTAGGCGCCCTGACCACTAAGGTCGTCAAGGGAATTCACATCCGCGGTTTTTACGCAATCTCGATCCTCGCGGGATTCATCAACAGGGCGGCGACGCTCCCCAAGAAGCTCGTCGAGCTCGAGGTCATCAACATCTCCAAACCGGTGGTCCAGACAATCGAGTCGGTGGGCAATGTGATATTCTGGGTCGTCGTTGCGGTCTTTGCAATATGGGTCATCAGTAAATTCGTTATGAACGTCAATTCGCTGCGGGGCGAGGAAGATCAGACCAGCCCTGTCTTGGTAAAAGAGGAGGCATAAGATGATAATCAAGAACAAGAAAACATTCAGCGTGGGATTCGTCTTCGCGATCTCGTTCCTCACGATACTCGTGTTCATATTCGCGCCGGTCTTCAACGGCAGGAACGGCCTTCAGTTCGCCGACGACAGCTTCAACAAGCTCTCCAAGGGCTCGTCCTACTTCATCCCGAAGATAGCGAAGTCCGTTGAGCCCTTTGTCGGGAAATCCCTCTCAACGAGCGTCAAGCTCGATACCGCGGACGACGCCGCGCTCGCGGCAAAGCTCTTCGACGCGGCAGGAGCGAAAACCGAGATAAAGGAGAAAGAGGTCATCATGGTCGAAGGGGACCTCGGCGTGGTTCTCCAGAGCGCTCTCCGGGACGCGGACGCCATGTACAAGAACGACGGTCAGGCAGTGGCCGGCCGGTACGGGCATGACGAGAAGAGGGTCATGAAGACCTGGTGGCTTGCCCTCGGCAAGATCGACAAGAAACTCAAAAAAGATAAACTCGTGGCCGAGGCCAAGATCATCTCCGAGGTCAACAAGAAGGCGATCGAGCCGGGCTACAATTTCTACAAGATCGAGACCAACAAGGTGAGCGAGCACGCGGGCATGATGTCCGGCCTCCTCATCTTCTACGTGGCATATACCATGTGGTGGGGATATGCTATATTCTACCTCTTCGATGGTGTAGGCCTGAGCATGAAAAAGGCAAAGGTGAAGAAGGAGGCGTAACGCCTCCTTCTCCCTTCAACCGGAGGGGCCATCATGGGCAGATACCGGAAAATGCTGATAGCGGTCGACGGCTCTGACTCGAGCAGGAACGCCTTCCGGCAGGCCTGCGTGGTCGCCCGGGGCAACGACAGCTGGATAACCGTCCTGACCGCCATCCCCATCTACGAGGACCAGTTCGAGGTTCTCAGCACAAGAGAAACAATCGTCAGGACCCTCCGGGAAGAAGGAGAAAAGATCATCTCCGGGATCAGGAAGATCGCGGAGAAAGAGGACGTGTTCATCAAGACCAGGGTCGAGGAAGGGAGTCCCTTCCAAGCGATCATCGATGTCTCCGAAGAGAACAACTACGACCTCATCGTCATGGGCAGACGCGGCCAGCGGCGCCTCGAAAAAGCACTCGTCGGCAGCGTCACCGCCCGGGTCATCGGCCACAGCCGGCGCGACGTTCTCGTCATACCGAGGAACGCGACGCTCGGATGGAAGCATATCCTCCTCGCAACCGACGGTTCACGGTTCAGTGCCGCGGCGGCCGATAAAGCGATCGTCGTCGCGAAATCCTACGACAGCAAACTGAAGGTGGTCTCAATTGTCGATGTCACGGAAGAGTTCTACGCGCAGGCCCCGGACGTCGTCGAA
>JBLNHB010000067.1:0-4634 GCA_050268805.1 bacterium
CAGTTGATCGTTCATCGACGTACCCGAGGTGGAGAAAAACATAGCCGGCCGATTGTCGGTTGATCATCCGTGCAGACTCATACACGTCATAAAACCCCTTTTCCCTGAGGGCCCGTGCCGGAAAGATGACAACGATCTTCTCCTTTAGATCGGTCCCTATTTCGCGGCCAAGCGCCTCCCTCAGTCGGGAAGTCTCCCCGATCGTGGGCACCGCATACTCTGCCAGGTCAATCCCTGAGCCATTGACAAGGACAGCCTTTTCCTTCCGGGCGATCCCCCTCCCGGTGAAATAGTCCAGGTCATCGGGATTCTGAAAATAGACCCTCTTGCTGAACCTCAGGGCGACCCGGTACTGAAGCAGAAGCAGCAACCGGATGATCCGTGTCTTTCTATCATTATAGCTGAACGCCGTTCCCAATCCAGTAATCGTGACAAAAATCTTTCCCGCTCCCGCGAGCCATGCAGCGAAGGAACCATAGACGGCCGGCTTATGGGTGAAGGCATGAACGATCTCCGGCCGTTCCTGTCTGAGGAGTATTCGCAGCCTGTTCAGGAGACCCAGGTTCGCCATGGGCGAGACTGATCGACCCTCGAAATCGACAACGTGCGTCCTGACGCCTAGTTCTTTCAGCTTCTCCACGTACCAGGTTCGGGAGGTGACGGAGACGACCTCGTGTCCCTGCCCGATGAGCCTCCGGATCAGTGGCTTTCTGAAGACATACAGCGCGCCGTCCGTATTGCAGATCATCATCACCTTCATCGGGCGTTATTCAACGACCTCCATGTCGCTTCTGTCGGTCTCTTCTGCGTCTCAAGCCATGACTGGAACATAAGCACATCCCAGAGGTGATACTGCCGATTGAACCGGCATGAGATATGCTCCTCCCACTTCTTCCGTATAGGCGCCGGATTGAAAAACCCCTCTTCGAGGAGCCGTCGTTCGTTGAGAAGACCCTCCGCCCACTCCCTGAGCGGTCCGCGCAGCCACACACTGAGGGGCATGCCGAACCCCATTTTTGCTCGCTCGAAAAGGTGTTCGGGCACATACCGTTTGAGGAGCTGTCTCAGTATCCATTTTCCCCGACCGTTCCTGATCTTCATTGAAAGGGGTATCATCCATGCAAATTCAACGACCCGGTGATCAAGGTAGGGCATGCGTGTCTCAAGGCTCACCGCCATTCCTGCACGGTCCACCTTTACCAGGATATCGTCCGGAAGATAGGACATGAGGTCGTGAAGGAGCATTTCATGGATGAAATCACGAAAGCAGTGAGCATCGCCGTTGTTCGCGGCATTCACCGTTCCTTCAATACCCTTCACGATTGATTCCGGGTCTGTCCAGTGCGATTGGAGACCCAGATACATCTCTTCCTGGCTCCTGGAGGCAATGACCCCTGCAAGTTTGTGGAGCCGTTCTCCCGGCAGCCTCTCGCGGTACCGGGCAGGAAGAAAAAGCTGGAAGGGGACCATAGCCTGATCCCACCGGTGGGGAGGCACAGATAGGATGAGATGCCCGATCCTTGCCCGAAGACCTGCCGGCGTGAGTCTCATTACATTCCACAGTCTCCTGCCCCTGAAGTGCCGGTTGTAGCCTGCAAAAAGCTCGTCTCCCCCGTCGCCCGACAGGCTCACGGTCACATGCCGGCGCGTGAGCCGGGAGAGGAGGAAGGTCGGTATCTGCGAGTCGTCAGAAAAGGGCTCGTCATAAACGGACGGCATGAGGGGGACTGCATCGACAGCATCCTGTGGTGTTACACACAGCTCCGTATGGTCGGTCTGAAGATGTCGCGCAACTGCCCTCGCGTATCCTGCCTCGGAAAAAACTCCTTCCCTATAGCCAATGGTAAAGCTCTTAACAGGCCTGCTGCTTTCAGCCTGCATGAGCGCCGTCACTGTCGATGAATCGATTCCTCCGGACAGGAATACACCCACAGGCACATCGGCCACCATCTGCCTCCGAATTGTCTCCCTCAAAAGGTGTTCGAGATGGTCGGCGGCTTCTTGAGTAGTCCCATCAAAGGGCTCTGAGACCCCTTTCATTGCAATATCCCGGACGCTCCAGTATGGTTCAGGCTCATTTAATTCTTTCCCGGACAAAAGCTCGCCCACCCGAATGGTCAGGATGGTTCCAGGGAGAAGCTTTCGGATTCCACGATAGATTGAGTGGGGAGCAGGTATGCACTTGTACCGCAGGTAGAGCGCCAGAGATCCCCGGTCTATTTCAGGTCTGAAATCGGGATGCCGGAGCAGTGCCTTAAGCTCCGAGGCAAAGAGGAGGGTCTTTCCTGCGATACCATAGTAGAGGGGTTTCTCGCCGATCCTGTCCCTCACGAGATAAAGAGTTCGCTCCTCCCTGTCCCAGAGGGCAAAGGCAAACATGCCGGTGAACCGTTTCACGGCATTCTCCACCCCCCATTGCTCGAAGGCCGCGAGCATTACCTCTGTATCGGAGTGGCCTCGCCAGCCCACGGACGGTGAATGATGAATAGTGGTTGGTGAATGGCGGGAGGCGTCGAGCTCCTTGCGGAGTTCCTGGAAATTGTAGATCTCGCCATTGAAGACAATGACATAGCGGCCTGAGGACGATACCATGGGCTGATGTCCCTGGGGCGACAGGTCGATGATCGAGAGCCGCCGGTGGCCGAGGGCGATACCCACCTTCTCGTCCACCCAAGCGCCGCAGTCATCCGGCCCGCGATGGACAAGGGCATCGGTCATCTTTCTGGCAACAGTTGTCAGATCTTCCTTTGGAATTTTCTTAGAGATATCAACAAACCCTGCTATACCGCACATCTCAAATTTCTCGCAGCTTTCCTAATAAAATTGAGGAAATTTAATTTTTTCTACGAATGCCCTTTCTTTTTCCACCGCTCTTTTGAAACAACCCCCTCATACCCTCCGCCACCGCCTCCATAGGCACGGCAGTTACGCGATCACTTAGAGGATAGCTCTTCGAGCCAGGATAGATAACGGCAATTTGCTCAATGTTCAAATCGTCGAGGGCATGTCGCATTGAAGGTGTCACCTTCGGCGCATCCATTCGCTTGCACTCCACACCCAGCATTCGCCCGTCTTTTAACAGCAGCAGATCGATCTCCGCGCCGCTGTGGGTTGCCCAGTAATAGACCTCATCCGGCTCAGTCGACTTAATCGTTTCTTCAATCACATATCCCTCCCACGATGCTCCGCTTTTGGGATGACTGAGCAATTCATTCTCGGAGCGTAGGCCTAAAAGGTTATGCAACAAACCTGTGTCGCGAAAATAAATCTTGGGCGCCCTGACCTGCCGTTTTTTCAAATTGGCGTGCCAAGGTAAAAGCTGACGTATCATAAAGACGCCGGACAAAATATCGAGATATCGACGTACCGCCGGTTCGCTCACGCCGAGCGAGCGCGCCGGGTCAGCCGCATTCCATATCTGCCCGTGATAGTGGGCCAGCATCGTCCAAAAACGCAAAAGCGCCACGGCGGGCACCCGTATTCCCCACTGCGGCAGGTCGCGTTCGAGAAATGTCTGGACAAAACTCTTCCTCCAGGCAAAGCTATCGGCTTCGGTCCTGGCAAGAAATGAAAGCGGAAAGCCGCCCCTCAGCCAATGACGTGCCCGTGCATCAGGACCGACTTCAGACAGGCTAAAGCAGCTCATGGCGACCGTCTCGATCCTTCCGGCCAGCGATTCGGAGGACTGCCGCATAAGCTCAGGCGAGGCGCTGCCCAGGATGAGAAAACGGGCGGACAAAGGTTCACGGTCGGAAAGTACCCGGAGCACAGGGAACAAATCCGGCTTTCGCTGCACTTCATCTATGACCACCAGTCCCTTCAGTCCGTGCAGAGCAGTCATCGGCTCGTCCAGCCGGGCAAGGCTGGACGGATCTTCCAGATCGAAATAGTTAGGAGAATCGGGCTCTACGAGCAGCCGGGCCAGAGTAGTTTTGCCGCACTGGCGCGGTCCGATGAGCGCCACAATCCGGCTGCGCCTGAGGGCCGAGCGCACACGCCGCATCAGATTTTCGCGTTTAATCATAATTTCATTATACCAAGAAATTCGAACATATAACTTTCAATTTTCATGGTGCATAATCATGCGGTTCCAGAGGGCAAAGGCGAACATGCCGGTGAACCGCTTCATGGCGTCTCGATTCCCCACGCCTCGAATGCCGCGAGCGTCACCTCGGTGTCAGAGTGGCCGCGCCAGCCCACGGACGGTGAATGGTGAATAGTGGTTGGTGAATGACGGGAGGCATCGAGCTCCTTGCGGAGTTCCTGGAAATTGTAGATCTCGCCGTTGAAAACGATGACGTAGCGGCCCGAGGCCGATACCATGGGCTGATGTCCCTGGGGCGACAGGTCGAGGATCGAGAGCCGCCGGTGGCCGAGAGCAATCCCCGCATTGCTGTCAATCCAGATGTCAGCGTCATCCGGACCGCGATGGACAAGGGTCTGAGCCATCTTTCCGGTTACGGCAGCAAGGTCATCTTTCGAAATACTTCTGGTAATGTCAATGAAACCAGCAATCCCGCACATATATCTATTCTTTCCGCAGAAACCCACGCCGCTACAGGCGCGGTACTTTTAATGTCATTTTCTCACTCAGATATTTTTCCCTCAAGTACCTCTCCAGGGCGGTCCGCCAG
>JBLNHB010000068.1:0-4584 GCA_050268805.1 bacterium
AAGGGGTTCTCGGTCGTTGCGGATGAGATCAAGGATCTCGCGGAGCGAACATCTTTTTCAACCCAGGAAATCGCTACGCTCATCAATACCGTACGGCAGGAGGTCGCCGAGTCGGTCGTTGCGATGGATGAAGGGGTCAAGACGGTGGAGGACGGCTTCGCACTGGCGAATAATTCTGATGAATCCCTGAAGAAGATCGTCGAGAGCGCCCACAAGTCATCGGAGATGTCGGTGGCGATCGAGCGGGCGACGGAGCAGCAGGCAAAGGCGGTCAAGCTCGTCGGTGAATCCATGGAGAAGGTCAAACAGATGATCGCCTCGATCGTCAGGGCGACAACGGAGCAGCGCAAGGGCGCTTCCCTCATCATCGCGACTACCGAGAAGGTGAGAGATTTCACGGCCCAGGTCAAGAATGCATCGGAAGAACAGGCAACGAGCAGCAAGCAGATCTCCAAGGCGATGGAGATCGTCTCGGAGAAGACCCACCAGATCTCCTCTGCGCTCCGCGAGCAGAAAGTCGGGGCGAGCAATATACAGGTCGCCGTCGAGAAGATCAGCCAGCTCCCCGATCAGAACAGGGAGCGGGCAATGGTCCTCAACAGATCGCTGAAAGACCTCAGCAGGGATTCAGAGCTTGTCATGACCGAAATGAGGCGGTTCCGCTTCCAGGAAGCTTCTTCCCTCGATGTGATCACCTTCGGTATCGTGCCGCTCGAATCCCCGTCTGAAATGCACCGGAAATTCAGCCCCCTCGCGCGGTACCTCGGCGAAAAGACCGGGAAGCATGTCGATATCAAGGTCGCGGGTAATTTTGCAGAGGCGGTGAGCGACATCAGTAAGGGAGTGGCGCAGGTCTCCTTCATGAGCCCGTCAACATACATCCAGGCCCATGCTGAAGCAGATGTGCGCGTCATCGCGATAGCAGTGCGCAGCGGAAAGAGCTATTACCATTCGGTGGTCGTTGCGTCTCCGAAAAAGTCCATCGAGCGGATTGAGGACCTCCGGGGGAAGACCTTCGCCTTCGGCGATGTGAACTCCACGTCGAGCCATATTGTCCCGCGATATATGCTCAAGGAGGCGGGCATTACCCTGAACGACCTCCAGTATTACAACCACCTCGCGATGCACGATGACGTCGCGGAGGCGGTGCTCGCCGGTGATTTTGACGGCGGAGGAGTCATGGAAAAAACCGCCCTGAAGTACAAAGAGCGGGGTCTCAGGCTCATCAAGTATTCCGCCGAGATTCCTGATTTCAATATCTGTGTCAGCAAAAACTTGGGACAGCACGAGGAGAACCGTATTCTGCAGGCCCTTCTCGATCTGGGTGAGGGAAACCCCGAGTCCGCTTCGATCCTGAATGCGATCGACAGGACCTACACCGGGTTTGCCAGGGCGAATGACGCCGACTACGACGGCATACGGGATATTATGAAGAAACTGGGGATGCTATGAGAGCGAACACCAGAGGAGCGCGGGAACTCTCGTCCAGTGCGGCGACAGGAACTCCCGCCGGAAGCGTGGGGCCCGGTTCAGCGTGTGCCGCAGGGGGGGCCGCATGAAACAGTTTACCGTTTTCAGAGCAGGCGAAGAAGAGTTCGGCATTGATATCCAACGCGTTGTCGAGATACTCAATCCCGTTCGGAGATATATGATACCGGATATGCCAGATTTTCTCTCCGGGGTCATCAATCTGAGAGGAACCGTGATCCCGGTCATCGATGTGCAAAAGCGGTTCCATATAACGAGCAGGCCCGAGCGGGAACGGATCATCATCGTCTGGGTCAGCAGACAGATGGTCGGGCTCACCGTCGATTCGGTCAGGGAGATCACCGGATTCACCGACGATGAAATCATTGCTCCGCCTCCCCTGTTCAAGGGATTCAAGCCCGAGTACCTGGTCGGGCTCGGGAAGAAGGAAGATCGTGTCGTTATCCTCCTGAATACGGACTCGATTCTCACCGCAGAAGAAAAGATCGAGTTGATCGAATCGGGAAAAAAGATGGAGATGTCTCTCGACCATGAATCTGCAAAAACTCCTGAAGAGCGATAATATCGAAAAGAGACTTCAGGCCGTCGAATCACTGAGAGACCGGCGCGATCCGGAGTCGCTCGGGGTCCTCATCGAAGCGATGAAGGATGAGAGCTGGCGGGTGAGGAAGACCGCAACGGATGTCCTCCAGAACCAGTTCCGGCCCGATGACTACATCAACGGTGTCCTTTCGCTCCTCGCGATCGACGACAATGCCGGAGCCAGAAACAGCGCCATCGATCTCCTCATCACCATGGGCAAACCGGCCATTCCCTATCTCATAGAAGCGTTCCGCACGGACAACCATGATGTGAGGAAGTTTGTCATCGACGTCATCGGCGAGATAACGGACAAGCGCGCGCTCCCCCTCCTGCTCGGCGCACTCAAGGATGCGGATGAGAACGTCAAGGCATCAGCTGTCGAGCATCTCGGGAAACTGAAGGAGCCGACGGTCGTCGATGCCCTCATCGAGATCCTCAGGGGAGATGATATCTGGACGGCCTACCCGGCAGCCGACGCGCTGGGGAGGATCTGCGACCGGAAAGCCCTGCCCGCCCTCGTCCAAGCGCTGGGGAACAAAATGCTCAGGGAGCCGGTGCTCAGGTCGCTCGCATGCTTTTCCGACCCTGAAACCCTCGACCACATTATTCCGCTCCTCGTTTCCGGGTCGAGAAGCGTCAAGGACGAGGTTCTGAGGACCATTAATGCATTTTACCGGCAGGGTGTTTCGGAGGCCGTTATCGCCGACAAATTCAGGCGCCATCTGGGAGATCGCGCCTTCGATCTCCTCATGGAGTTCGTATGGAGTACGAGGGCCGATGTCCGCCTCTCGGCGATTCTCCTCCTCGGGATCCTGAAAGACAGCCGTGCCGTCAAACCCCTCCTCAGCATGTCCGGCGAGGATGAGTTCCGGGATGAAATCCGGCGTGCGCTCATCTTCATCGGCCGGGACAACCCCCGGTACATTCTCGAGCTGTTTGGTGATCTGACGATTATCCAGAAACGGTTCCTCGCCGGCGTCGCGGCCCAAATCCAGAATCCGGCATTCTTGGATCTCTTCTGCTCGCTCCTCAAAGACGAGGACGGGCATGTCAGGGCTCTCGCTGCCAGGGGCATCGGTGGCATCGGTGATCCTGCTACCGCCCGAAGTCTGATGGGCCTCATGAGTGATCCCTTTGTGGATGTCCAGGAGGCTGCCCTCGAAGCGCTCGCCGCGCTCCCGGGAGGGGTCGACCGAGATGAGGTCATCGCCGGTCTCTCGGACAGGAGGCCTGACGTCAGGAAAAACGCCGCGTTTCTGCTCGGCAAGATCGGGGACCCCCGGAGTGTTCATGCGATCGGATTTGTCATGAAGGACCCCGACGTGAGTGTGCGGAAAGCGGCGGTCCAGTCCTTCTCCCTAATCAATGATCCATTGTTGACGAAGTATCTCATGGTGGCGCTCACCGATGAAATACCGGCGATACGGATTGAGGCAGCATATGCGCTCGGGAAGGTGCATACCCCGGAGTCGACGGACGCCCTGATCCTGCTCCTCTCCGATCCGGACGAGTTAGTCAGGGTGGCTGCCGCCAAGGCGATCGGCATCCATTCCGATGAAAAGGCCGCTGACATGCTCATCAGGGTGCTCACCGACGAGAACGGGTTCGTTGTGACTGCGGCCCTCGAGACGCTCGGGACCATTCGGACCGGAAAGTCCAGGGACGCAATCATCCGGATGCTCTCGAGCGGCGATGATGAGATCAGGAGAACGGCCATCAGCGCCCTCGCCGGTTTCAGCGGGATCGTTGATCATGTCAAACCCTTTCTCAGGGACCCTGACTGGGCAACGAGGAGAATCGCTGTTGAAACCATCGGAAAACAGGCCCAGGGTCCGACCCTCAGTCTCCTTGAAGAGGTCTATGACCTTGAAGAAGATCCGACGGTTAAAAAAATGATTGAGGCGGTGTTCAGTGCTCGTCGATGATAAACTCATCACCCTGGAGGATGAGGAGTTCAGGTTGATCAGGGATCTCATCAAGGACTACTGCGGGATCTTTTTCGAGGACGGTTCACGATACGTCGTCGAGCGGAGACTCTCGCGGAGGGTCTTCAGCCACCACTTCGACAACTTCAGGGATTATTACCGTTTTCTCCGGTATGACAAGCGGCGGGAGGAGGAACTCGCTTCGATCATGGATATCCTCACCGTCAATGAAACGTACTTTTTTCGGGAACAGAACCAGCTCAAAGCTTTTTCGGAGGAGATCCTCCCCGAGATCAAGAAGAGGAATGCAGCCTCGAAAAAGCTCAGGGTCTGGTCGGCGGGATGTTCTACCGGCGAGGAGCCGTATACGATAGCGATGCTTATTCTCGAAACCGGACAGTTTTCCGGCTGGGATATCGAAGTGGTCGGGAGCGATATCAACCAACGGGTCCTCCAGGTTGCGCGGGAAGGCGCGTACCGGAAAAATTCTTTCCGGACGACGGACGCGTACTATCTCGGAAGATATTTCGGGGCGGACACGAACGGGTCTCATAAAATCGAGGATCAGGTAAAGAGGCTCGTCAATTTC
>JBLNHB010000069.1:0-3133 GCA_050268805.1 bacterium
CCTTCACGTGAGACGTCGAGAGAAACTGGCAACGTGAAAAACCCGCAATGCAAAATAGCGTCACGCTGCCCAACAACGGGTTGCAGCCGACGTTGCTCAACGCGGCTGACCCGACCGTTAGACCTATTTCCCGAACCTCTTCTCCAACTCCTTAAACACATCTTCCGGCTTTATGTCGTCGTGGGCCATGAGGACGAGGCAGTGATAGAGGAGGTCGGCGAGCTCATGGATGACCTGCTGCTTGGGCAGTCCCTTTGAAGCAACGATTACCTCGATCACTTCTTCCCCGATTTTCTTGAGTATCTCGTCCTTGCCCTTGCTGAAAAGCTTGGACGTGTATGAGTCGTCACGGGGATTCTTCTTCCGGTCAAGGATGACTGCATAGAGATCATCAACTATGTTTCTTTCCATACACCTGCTCCTCGGAAAAGACTTTTTCTGCAACTTCCTTCCCCTCTATGTTCGTGTAAAAGCAGCTCCTGTGGCCGGTGTGGCAGGCTCCCGGGCCATGTTGGATGACCCTGATCAAAATAGTGTCCATGTCGCAATCGATGAGAATTTCCTTCACCTCCTGCACATGTCCCGATGTCTCGCCCTTTTTCCAGTATTGCTGCCGGGAGCGCGACCAGAAATGGGTGTAGCCGGTCTCGATCGTTTTCTTCAGCGAGGTCTCGTTCATGTATGCCATCATCAGTACCTCACCGCTCCTCACATCCTGGATGATCGCCGGGATGAGTCCATGGCTGTCGTATTTCAGTCGAATCAATTGCTCACTCCTCTCGTCGGAAATTCATGCGTGCTTCCGTGCACGCAGTCAATGACTACAATTTATATCCGATCTTCCTGAGAAACTCTTTTCTCTGCGCCTTGTCTTCCGCGGTCTCGATGCCTTTCGGCGACAAGCCGTCGATAACGCCGACAATGCCAGCACCCTGCTCAGTGACAGCAACGACGACCTCAAGCGGGTTTGCTGTTGCGCAGAACACCCTGCAGACCTCCTGGCAGTTTTTGATCTGGTTCAGGATATTGATCGGGAATGCGTTTTTCAGAAGGATGCAGAAAACATGGCCCGCCCCGATCCCCTGAAGACTATCAATACATGCCTTCACGAGCGCTTCGTCATTTCCCTCGGTCCTGATCAGACAGGGCCCTGAGGCCTCGGTAAAGGCAATGCCGAATTTCGCATGGGGAAGCGTTGTCGCTATAATCTCATAGAGGTCTTCCGCGGTTTTAATGAAATGTGTCTGCCCCAGGATAATATTACATCCTTCGGGAATATCAATCCTGACACTCTGAATATTCATGGATTTACCTCCTTTTCCGTGATGGTTAAAATTATAATATAAAAGGAAACCGCTGTCATGAATATTTTCACGGAAGAATCAAAACCATCGTGCTCGTTGGAGCATTACTACAATGAAAGATGATTCATACACCCGAATAATCTGCAAAAAGTTCTGCCGGTTTTTTAAGGAGGGGAAGGAGGAACTGCACTGCGAAACGTATCAGTTCGTGAAAAGACGTTTCCCTCCCGAAGTTCTCGAGAACCTGACGAAAGACTTTTCCGGCTCACCGGATTTTTCACAGGATTCCCTCATCCGGGAGTCGATCTGCACCAAATGCGATTTTCTCATTGACGGGTGTGATTTCCGGGATGGTCTCGGCTCTGCTCCCTGCGGCGGATATGGAGTCGTTGAGCATCTCATCAAATCAAAAAGCTGCAAACGTTTTGATTGAACGGGTTGCAGATTTTTTTCCACTCCCAACTCAGGGAACCCGTATGTTCAGTGAATCGGCCCTGCCCCCATGATTCTATGAACCTCCTCCTTAATGAGCAAAGGCGGGACACCCCCGTAGAGTCTCGGTATGCCGTTAAAGAGGATCACGGGAAGATTGATCTCACCATTTTGGAGAAGTTTCCTGACAGCAGGAAAAGTTTTTTCATCTTCAAGAAAGAGATCTATGTATTCAACAGACACCATGAAGGGGTAATCATCGCTCAATTCTTTCTGTAATTCCTCGGCAAGAAACTGATTGGTAAAAGTTTCATCGTACTGCTCGGCGCTCATGAGAAGCCCGTCGAGTGTGTCATCGACAATCTGTATATGCAACTTATTTAACATGAAGTTCCTCCCGGATTATGGGGTTCCGGCTATCATACACAAAGACCATTTACACTTCAACAAGCATGTTATCAATTAATCGTGTCGCCCCGATCTTTACTGCTACAGCGAGTAATGCTTTTCCTTTTTTTATACTACCATTTTTCAATTCATCGAGGGTGACAGGATCATATGCTGAGGCGTACTGCACTTCACTAATCAGGGGTTCTCTCGAGAAAATACGCTTAAATTCTCCGGGGATATCAGTCGCTGCATTCTTTTGTATTTTCCGGGCAATCTCGTTCATCGCCTTGGAGAGTGCCCCAGCCGCCTTCCGTTCATTCTCATCCAGGTAAGCGTTCCGGGAACTCATCGCAAGACCGTCACTCTCCCGCACTGTCGGACAAACGACAATATCAATCCCCATATCGAGGTCACGGACGAGTGCCTGAATAATGAGGGACTGCTGATAATCCTTCTGCCCGAAATAGGCGCGCGTCGGCCGCACAATATGAAACAGTTTTGTCACGACTGTTGCAACGCCGCGAAAATGCCCCGGCCGGAATTTCCCACAGAGTTTGTCGGCAAGACCCGTGACCTCAACAAAGGTCCGGTAGTCTTCTGAATACATATCCTTCACATCGGGCAGGAAGACATGGTCGGTTCCCGCTTGCTCCAGTTTTTCGAGATCCCCTTCAATGTCACGGGGGTATCTCCGGAAATCCTCGAGGGGACCAAACTGGGTCGGATTGACAAAAATACTGACAATCGTCTTGTCGTTTTCTACCCGGGATCTCTCGAGAAGGGATAGGTGACCGGCATGGAGAGCACCCATGGTCGGCACGAATCCGGCTGAAAACCCTTCCCGCTGAAATGTGATCGCACGAGCAGTCATTTCCCGAGAGGATTTAACGATCTCCATCCTCTTCCTCGATCATCTGGAAAAGCTCATCCAGGAGCAGGTCCTCTTTGACTTTCTTTACGACTGCCCCTTTCCTGAAGAGAAGGCCCTCTCCCGTGCCTCCGGCAAT
>JBLNHB010000070.1:0-14900 GCA_050268805.1 bacterium
CAGCGGATGGCTCAGATCATGCGCGACATGGCAGCAGAGATGAATGAAATGGCAACGCACATGGAAAAGGGGTCGATGGACCGCGCTACGGTAAAGAAAATGCAAGAGCGGATGAAGGCGATGGACCGGGAAATCGACGCATTGAAGAAGAAATAGGTTTCTTAACGGGCACGGCCCCGGGGGAGAAGGTATCCGGGAGAGATCCTTCCTCCCCCGGATCAGGGTCGAACTTGTATGTGTCTGCCAAGTATGAAGTCTCGACAAAGGTGATGCTTTTGCAGTCTGGTCTTTTTACCAGCCATGAGGAGGAGACATGAAGGTTGTTGACCCGGTTTGCCATATGACAATTGAGGATGCAGACGCAGCGGCAACCTCGACCTATAAGGGGGGCACCTACTACTTCTGTTCAAAGTCCTGCAGGGAGGATTTCGACGGAGACCCCGAATCGTTTGTCGGTGAAAAAGCGTCCTCCCGCGCATCGGCAAGCGCGGCTGAGCACACCTGTCCCATGCACCCGGAAGTGAGGCAGAAAGGTCCCGGCTCGTGCCCTAAGTGCGGGATGGCCCTTGAGCCGGTCGCTCCGCTAGTTCCGGCGACAAAGACCGAATGGACCTGCCCCATGCATCCGGAGATCGTGAGGGACGCTCCGGGAAACTGTCCCATTTGCGGTATGGCTCTTGAGCCGAGGACCGTTTCTGTCGGGGAAGAGGCAAACCCGGAACTCATCGATATGGCCCGGCGGTTCAAAACAAGTGTTGTTCTAACAATCCCCCTTGTATATATTGCCATGGGCAGCTATATTCCCCCGGTATCGCCGGAAAAATTCATTCCCATGGAGATATTGAAGTGGCTGGAGCTTATTCTCGCTACCCCGGTTGTGCTCTGGGGCGGGTGGCCGTTCTTTGTCCGCTTCTGGCAGTCGATCATCAACCGAAGCCCCAACATGTTCACCCTGATCGGGCTCGGCGTAGGTGTGGCATATGTCTATAGCATCGTGGCGACTATTTCCCCGGATATATTCCCTGCTTCTTTTCGCGGCAAAAGCGGTGAGGTGGGAGCGTACTTCGAGGCAGCTGCCGTTATTACGACTCTCGTACTTTTGGGACAGGTGCTTGAACTCAGGGCCCGGAGCAAGACCGGCGCGGCAATCAGGGCACTGCTCGGCCTCGCGCCGAAGACCGCCCGGCGCGTCAAGAACGGGAGCGAGGAAGACATCCCTCTGGACCAGGTGCAGGCAGGCGATCTTCTCCGGGTGCGGCCTGGAGAGAAAATACCGGTTGACGGTACGGTTGTCGAAGGGTCAAGTTCCGTTGACGAGTCCATGATCACCGGCGAGCCGATCCCTGTGGAAAAGCAGAAGGCAGACCGCCTCATCGGAGCAACGGTGAACGGCACGGGGACGCTCATCATGAAGGCCGAGAAGGTCGGGGCAGAGACCCTGCTTGCCCAGATCGTTCACATGGTTGCCGAGGCGCAGCGGAGCCGCGCGCCCATCCAGAAGCTCGCGGACATCATCGCAGGCTATTTTGTTCAGATCGTGGTGGGCATTGCGATCGCCACATTCATCGTCTGGGCATGGATAGGGCCTGAACCCCGATACGTATATGCGCTCGTGAACGCCGTTGCCGTGCTCATCATCGCCTGCCCCTGCGCCCTGGGGCTCGCCACCCCCATGTCCATCATGGTTGCGATGGGCAAGGGAGCGACGGGAGGCGTGCTGTTCAGGAACGCCGAGGCCATCGAGGTGATGAAGAAGGTGGACACCCTCGTGGTGGACAAGACAGGCACGCTCACGGTGGGGAGACCGAAGCTTATGGAAATAGTTCCGTCTGAAGGATCCGACGAGAAGACGATACTCCATTTTGCGGCGAGCATTGAGCGCGGAAGCGAACATCCCCTCGCAGCGGCAATTGTCACGGGAGCAACCGAAAGGGGCATGCAGCTTACGAGCGTGGAGTCCTTCCAGTCCCGGACCGGGAGGGGAGTTACGGGCAGAGTGGACGGGCATGATGTCGTGCTCGGCAACATCAGGCTCCTCGAGGAACTCCGCATTGATCCGGGAAAACTCTCCGAAAAGGCCGAGGATTTGCGCCGTGACGGTCGGACAGTCATGTTTCTTGCCGTAGACGGGAAAGTGGCCGGGCTCGTAGGTGTGGCTGATCCCATCAAAGAGACCACTCCCGAGGCCATTAAAAAACTGCACGACGAGGAGGTGAAGATCGTGATGCTCACCGGCGATACCCGTACTACGGCCAAGTCGGTTGCAAAGAAACTGGGCCTCGATGAGGTCATGGCCGAGGTGCTGCCGGACCAGAAGGCCGAGATCGTGAAGCGCCTTCAGGCTGAAGGAAGGTATGTAGCTATGGCAGGAGACGGAATTAATGACGCACCCGCTCTTGCCCAGGCCCACGTGGGCATCGCAATGGGAACCGGTACGGACGTGGCCATGGAGAGCTCAGGAGTAACGCTGGTAAAAGGAGACCTCCGGGGCATAGCACGGGCCAGACTTCTGAGCAGGGCCACGATGAGAAACATCAAGCAGAACCTCTTCTTCGCCTTTGTGTATAATGCCCTCGGTGTCCCCATCGCCGCAGGCGTTCTCTACCCCTTCCTCGGCATCTTGCTCAGCCCCATCTTTGCCGCTGCAGCGATGAGCTTCAGTTCGGTATCGGTGGTGGGCAATGCACTGAGGCTGCGGAGGGTGAAGCTCTGAGAAGTCACCGGCCAGGGAACACCGAATGCGGAGAGAGGATCCCGCATGCGCGAAGAGGAGAAAAACTGTTATAATGACGAAAATGCATACGGTCCCGTCTCACCCGGCGGGAAAGGAGGTTTCATGTCGCTGGGGAAAATGGTCCTTTTGCTCCTCATAGTTTTCGCGCTTCTCTGCCCTCTCTCCGCAATCGCACAGGAAGAGGAAATTCTCATCGGCCTCATTCCCGAGATGAACGTATTCAGCCAGATGGAGCGGTTCAAGGCGCTGGGAGATTATATTACGGAGAAAACCGGCATCAAGATCCATTTCACCATCCTGAGCAGATACGGCAATATCATCAATACGTTCGAGGGGAAAAAACTGGACGGCGCGTTTTTCGGCTCTTTTACCGGAGCGATGGCGGTAGCGAAACTGGACCTCGAACCACTGGCGAGACCGGTCAATCTCGACGGCCTCTCAACCTACCACGGTCTGCTCTTCGTCAGGAAGGACAGCGGCATACGAAATATCAAAGGCATGAAAGGGAAACGGATGGCCTTTGTCGAGCGAGCTACAACAGCGGGGTACCTCTTCCCCATCGCGTATCTCAAAGAGCACGGCGTGACCAAGATCAATAACTTCTTCAGAGAACACTACTATTCCGGCAGCCACGACGCCGCCATCTATGCGGTCCTGAACAGGGAAGCCGACATCGGAGCAGCGAAAAACACCATTTACAACATCATCAAGCAAAAGCAGCCCCGCATCGATAAAGAACTCCTTATTCTTGCTGAATCCCCGAAAGTCCCCTCCAACGGCCTCTGCGTGCGGAAATCGATGCCCGACTGGATGAAGAAGAAGCTCAAGGAAACCCTCCTGAACATAGACAAGGACAAGAAGGGACAAGAGGCGTTGAAGAAATTCTATGCCCTCGGCTTCATAGAGACGACTGCTTCTGATTACAGACCTGTTTTTGAGCTTGCGGAAAAGGCAGGCATCGACATCAAGAATTACGAGTACATGAACAAGGAAGAGGAGAACAACAAGAAATAAAACAGCCTTTTCTCATGCTTTCGCGAGAAGCACCACAAGCATGAAGTATCCATGAAACCCTCTCCCTATTCTGAATATCTTTCCCTTCTCCATTTGAAGGGAATATCGATGATCTCACCTGGCTTCCGGATGCCGGTGAGCGCATCAAACGCCTTCATGAGCACTGCCCGCTGCTGCCCTTGGTGGAATGGTTCACCCAAAGGATGGCCGAATGGCCATCTCAGAAAAATGGTCCTCGGCGGTCTCACCGCCTCGCTGTACTTCCTCACAATCGAGATGCCGATCGTGGGGATGCCCGCCCGCTCGATTTCCCGCTGGATCAGTCCGACTGACTGATTGCAGATTCCTCAGCCGGGCGTCAGGAGGACCGCATCGGCATCATCCTCTTTGAGCATGCGCGCGACTTCCGGCGCTGTTTTGGTCATCAGGGTAATGACATGGGGTCCTTCGATGTGACCCATGAAACTGTAATGCTTCTTGGCCAATGCCCCGATGACCTTTTGCTCCGCAAGCTCCCTGAGCCGGTCAACCGGAAAAATGATATTGATGTCTTTGTCTGCGTCCGTATGATCATAGTAATCGTGGGTGATCATCAGGTCGGTCAGCGGTCTCGTGGCATCGATAACGCGGTAGGACGGGTCGCCGTGGGGATCGTTCATGTCAAAAGGCCCCTGGTCCCTGTGGTGGACACCCGCCGTCGTCACGATCGCGATGGTTGACTCGCTCAATGGTTTGCGGAGGGGCGTCCAGGGGATGTCCTCTGATTCCCAGGGGGTGTAGGCATCAATAAAATGTTTCGCGAGCGCGGGGAACCGGGTAATGACCTTCGCTATGAGCCTGTTCCGGAATCGTGAGAGAGCCGACATGCTTCTGCTCTATTCAGGCGTGCTTCAGGTGCCGCAGCCGCATGATTTGCCCTTTGCTTTCTGAAACGCCTCCCTACCCTCCTTGAAGGAGAGCCAGGCGATGAAGAGCGAACCAACGGAGTCGAACCATCCCATCCCGGTCAATGCGTATCCCAGACTCGCTACGAGGAGGACGACCGAGAGATAGAGGCAGGCACGGGTACAGTGGGCATCCGCGATAATGGCGTCAGAGTTCAGCTTCCTCCCCACCTGCAGCTTGTAACGGATGAGGATCCCCATGGTGATTATCGAGATCGCGGAGATGACGATCCCCCAGAAGGTCGTGTCCGGAGCATGTCCACGAGTGAGGTTCACTCCGGCGGTGATGACGAGACCGGCGGCGAGAATATAAAAGGCGGTGCCTGTTATTCTGAGGGCCTGCTGTTCGAACCGGTCGATTTCGTCACTCCCTTCATCACGCAGCCGCTGGATCATATGCCATATGCCGACACCCGAAATGACCTCGACGAACGAATCAACACCGAATCCGAACAGAGCGACTGTGCCGTCGACAATGCCGAAGAGCACCGAGACGAGCCCTTCAAGCATGTTGTAAAAGATGGTGATCAGAGCAAGCGCATTCGCCCATTGATAGAGATGCTCTCGCCGCTGAACGTATCCGGGGATGTACGTTTCCTTTTCCATGGCTTTTATGCTACCAGATCGGTAAGTGAAATTTCTTGAGACACGGGTCGAACCCTTCTGTTCCTCTAAGATGCTTTACTGATCTTTCTTCATCCTCAATCCCGACAGAATCACATTGCCGAGTTCCTCTGCTCTTCTTTACATTCATTCTTGAACATGATACACTGTGAGCAGATTCAACGACAAAGGAGGGTTTCTATGGCTATCAAGAGGGCGGGGAGTTCAAAAACCAAGGCTGCCGCACAGGAACAGGAATTGCTCGCATTACTCAGGGAGTGGAAACAGCTTGAGGATACAACAATAAAGAGCTGTTCCAACATCGTGAAAAAATCAAAGAACCAGATCGTCAAAACCATCGTCACATCGATCAAAAACGACTCGGTGAAACACAAGACCATCCTCCAGCTTGTCATGAATAGCATGACCAGGCAAGGGTACGTGCTCTCACCGGACGACCTCATGGGCATCTCGTCACTCCTGAACAGGCACATAACCTACGAGCAGAAATCCATTGATACGGCAAAAAAGGCCATTGCAAAGAGCAGGGATGCCATCACGAAACAATTGTTGAATGTCATTCTCGAAGACGAGAAGAGGCACAAGCTCCATACCAGACAGATGGATGAACTGAAATTCAAAATTACATCCAAAGTCACGTGAGAGCAGAACGTATACCGATCGATCCTTACGCTGGTAAAAACTCTTCCTGATAAAGAGGGGGAACTATGTTCAGAGACCTTTTCGAGACAGATAACACCACGGGCTTTCTGTTTTTGCGCCTCGCTCTCGGCATCGTCATGTTCGCCCATGGCGCCCAGAAGGCACTGGGCCTCTTCGGCGGGCCGGGATACGAGAAGACCCTCGAATTGTTTGCTGCCCAGTTTCACTTTCCTGCTGCGGTTACCATGCTCGTGATCGCTGCGGAATTCCTTGGCTCAATAGGCCTCATCCTCGGGTTCCTCACTCGCCTGGCAGCGCTCGGGATCACGGTCAATATCACTGTCTGCGCCATCATGAACCACCTGCAGAACGGCTTCTTCATGAACTGGTTTGGAAAGCAGGCGGGCGAGGGATATGAATACCACATTCTCGTCTTGGGGATGGGGCTTGCGCTCATGATTAAGGGGGCAGGCGCCCTTTCGATCGACCGGCTCCTGAGCAAGGGCAAGTAAAGGCACCCTCTCCGGGAAGGATCCTCCCGTTGCAGCGTGAGGAGAGAGGTATTCCCTCTTCCTTCATATTATTTTCACTATTATATTTTTAAATAACTCACGAAAACTAAATCGTGAGGAGGTCGTAATGAAAAAGGTTATTCTCATTGTGTTGAGTCTGCTCCTGGTTTCGGGCATCGTGTTCGCAAAGGACTACGAAGTGACGAAGAAGGCGGGGGAGTACACGGTCGTCGTAAGAATTGACAGGAACCCGCCTATCGTGGGTGACAACAAGGTTGATATCGAGATCACTGATGCATCGGGTCACCATATCAGGGACGCAAAAGTGGTGGTGGAATATTCGATGCCTGCAATGCCGGGAATGCCGCCGATGAATTACAAAACGGACGCCGCACTAAAGGAAAATGAATACAAGGCAAAGATGTCCCTTTCAATGTCAGGCTCTTGGAATATAGCGGTGAAGATTACAAGAGAAGGAAGGACCTCTACGGCAAAGTTCACCGTTGACGCAAAATAAGTCCATGAAACAGGGATATCGTGGCTCGGAGAAGAGGAGTGACGGACATAATCGGGTCCGTAGCTTTTCTCCTTGCCCTTTTTCTTTGTTTTTTTGTTTGATGTTTATCTGTTCTGTGTTTTTTCCGTCGGGCCCCGCTTTTGCTTCTGAACTGAGTCTTCAGGAACTCATCGGGGAAGCATTGGAAAAGAACCCCGATATCCGCGCTTCCCAGTCACGGGTGAATGCGTCAAGGTACAGGATACCGCAGGCGGAGAGTCTGCCTGATCCGATGTTCATGTTCGGCTATCAGAACGAGGGATGGGAGAGATATACCTACGGCGAGATGCCCGATTCGCAATGGATGTTCTCCGCATCGCAGATGTTCCCGTTCCCGGGTAAACGCTCGCTCAGGGGGAATATGGCCTCCAGAGATTCGGAAAGCCTCGCAGCTTCTCACGCTTCCCTCCGTTTGAACACGGTTGCGAAAATCAAAGAACTCTACTACGAGCTGTTTCTCGCGTACAAGAGCCTGGATCTGATAAAAGACAGGACAGCCCTCTTTTCTCAGGTCGAAGAGGCTGCGATCGCCCGCTACTCCTCGGGGATGGGCCCCCAGCAGGAGGTGATCATGGCCCAGACCGAAAAGTATATGCTTATGGAGAAGGAGGAGATGCAGAGACAGAAGATACAGTCTCTGGAGGCGATGCTGAACTCTGCGGTAGGAAGGGATGTGAATACACCCATGGGAAAGCCGGTTGAGATTCCCGCGACTGCTTATAGCGAGACGCTCGATGAAACCATCGCCACCGCTCTCGCAAACTCTCCCGATATAAAAGCTCGCGCGAAGATGATTGAATCGTCTGAAGCCGCTGTCAGGATGTCAAAGAAGGAATACTATCCTGATTTCACGATAACGGGCAGCGTTTTCACGAGAGGAGGAGAATTCGAGGACATGTGGAGCCTCACCACCGCGCTCAATATCCCGCTCTTCTACCGGACAAAACAGCGGCAGGCGGTCAATGAGGCGGAAGCAAACCTTTCCGGCGCTCGCCATGAATACGAGGCTTCGAAGCTCATGATCTCCTCCGGCATCAGGGACAACTACGCGATGGTCAAAGCAGCGGAAAAGCTGGTGGATCTCTATGCGAACGCTCTCATTCCCAAGGCGACTCAGGATTTCGAGCTTGCTCTCACAGGATACCGGACCGGCAGGGTGGAGGCGATTACCCTGATATTGACGCTGAAATCGCTCATCGATTTTGAATTGTCCTATTGGGAACAGTTTGCGGCAAGAGAAAAAGCGATAGCGCGGCTCGAATCACTCGCGGGAGCCGCAGCTCCGGAAGCGGTGGAGGAAAAGAGATGAAACCACCCGGGTATCTTCACGTAGTGCTGTGTATCGGACTTGCCGTTCTTTTTCTCTATGTCCCGGCAGAGCTCGCAGGCGGCATGATCAGAGCAGGCGTGGAACCGGCATTTGCTCAGCACGAGGGCCATGGAGGAGCTCCGCAAGCCCAGCCGGCTCAGGAGCAGCCGGAGGAACAGGATGGAGGCGAGGAAGTGCCGACGGTCGAGATCCCCCTCGAAAAGCAGCAGCTCATCGGCATCAAGACCGTAGAGGTCGGCATGCGGTCACTCCAAAAGACCATCAGGACGATCGGCAGAATCGACTACGACGAGAAGAGGCTCGCGACGATCACGACCAAGTTCGAGGGATGGATCGAAAAACTGTACGTCGACTACACCGGCAGAGAGGTCAGGAAAGGCGAGCCGCTGGCCGAGTTCTACAGCCCGGAGCTGTTTGCGACTCAGCAGGAATTTCTCAATGTCCTCAAATGGAAGGAAAAAGCGCAGGAGGGTTCGGTGCGCGACCGGGAAACGAGCCGCATGCTTTCGCACGACGCCGATGCCATCATCGAGGCAGCGAGGCAGCGGCTCAGGCTTATGGATATCAGCGATGAGCAGATACGGGAAATCGAGACTACGGGCAAGGTCGTCAAAACGCTCACGCTCGTCAGTCCCGTTGACGGGACCGTCATTCAGAAGGCGGCCGTGCTCGGCATGCGCGTCATGCCGGGCGAGAAACTCTTCGACATCGCCGATCTGTCCAGAGTCTGGATTATGGCCGACATCTACGAGTACGATCTGTCCCTCGTCAGAGAAGGTGATTCAGCGGCGATCCGCCTCAGCTATTATCCCGGGAAGGAGTTTACCGCCCGTATCGAGTATGTGTCGCCGGAACTCTCGGCAGAGACCCGGACCGTAAAAGTGCGCTTCTCCTTCCCCAATCCTGGAGGCAGACTCAAGCCACAGATGTTTACCAACGTCGAGCTCAGGATCGGCATGGGCAAGCGCCTCGCCATTCCCGAAGACGCGGTGATCGATACCGGAGAGCGGCAGATCGTTTACATCGATAAAGGCGACGGATATTTTGAGCCGCGGGAAGTGACCCTGGGTCTCAGGGCTGACGGAATGGTGGAAGTTCTGAAGGGGCTTCGTCCCAAGGAGAAGGTCGCATCGGCTGCAAACTTTCTGATCGATTCCGAGGCCCGGCTGAAAGGGATCGTAAAGTGAACGGGAAACGGCGACGAGGCCCGTTTTGTGTAATGTTTGTTTTTGGGCTACGGTTACGACGCCCATTCCGGTTACGTGGTTCCTCCTTCGTCTTAAACCGTGACCGATAGAACGCCTAACGATACGGGCCTCGTAACCGATCGACGAAAACCATGATCGCGAAGATAATCGAATACAGCGCCAGGAACAGATTCATCATCTTCCTCCTCATCCTTTTCCTTTGCATCTGGGGGTACCTCTCACTGAAGAACACCCCGCTCGATGCAATTCCCGACCTCTCCGACACCCAGGTCATCATCTTCACCGAATGGCCGGGCAGGAGCCCTAATCTCGTGGAAGACCAGATTACCTATCCCATCACCGCCACCCTCCTGGCGGCGCCGAAGGTCCAGGTGGTCCGCGGTTTTTCCTATCTCGGCTCCTCCTTTATCTATGTGATCTTCGAAGAAGGAACGGACATCTACTGGGCGCGGAGCAGGGTGCTCGAATACCTCCAGGCCGTCAAGAACAAGATTCCCCTCGACGTAAACCCCGTGCTCGGACCCGATGCCACGAGCGTGGGGTGGGGATTCTCCTATGCCGTCGTAGACAAATCGAGCCGGTACGACCTCTCCCAGGTCCGCTCCGTCCAGGACTATAACATCAAACTTGCCATTGAGAGCGTGCCCGGCGTGTCGCAGGTTGCGAGCATCGGCGGGTTCGTCAAGCAGTATCAGATCACCGTCGACCCCATACGGCTTCAGGCCTTCGGCATCCCCATCACGCGGGTGATGGACGTGGTCAGAAAGAGCAATACGGACGTGGAAGGAAGGGTCCTCGAGTTGTCGGGCGTGGAATACATGATCCGGGGACGGGGGTATATCAAGACCGTCAGGGACCTTGAGGACATCTCCGTCGGGACGGACGGAAAGGGAACGCCGGTCTTTCTGAAGGACATCGCCCGAATACAGCTCGGTCCCGATATCCGCAGGGGTCTCGCGGAGCTCGACGGCAAAGGGGAAGTAGCGGGCGGCATCGTGGTCGTCCGGTTCGGGGAGAACGTCCTGAACGTCATTGACCGGGTGAAGGAAAAAATCAGGCAGGAGGTGCAGCCCAGCCTGCCCGAAGGAATGAAGATCATCGTCACCTACGACAGGTCCGACCTGATCCATCGTTCCATCGATACTCTCAAGGAAGAGATCATCAAGCTCTCCCTCGCGGTGAGCGCCGTCTGCATCGTCTTCCTCTTCCATCTGCCTAGCGCCCTGGTCGTGATCCTGACGCTCCCGGTGGCGATCATCATCTCCTTCATCCTCATGTTCTACCTGAATGTGACATCAAACATCATGAGCCTTAGCGGCATCGCGATCGCCATCGGCGCCATGGTGGACGCATCGATCATCATGGTCGAGAACGCCCACAAAAAGCTGGAGGACTGGGAGCATGACGGCAAGCCAGGAAGCAGGGCGGAGGTCATCATCGATGCCGCGAAGGAAGTGGGACCGTCCCTCTTCTTCTCTCTCCTGGTGATAACGGTCGGGTTCCTTCCGGTCTTCACACTCCAGGCCCAGGCCGGGAGGCTCTTCAAACCCCTGGCCTACACCAAGACCTTTGCCATGCTCTTTGCATCGTTCCTTGCGATCACTCTGACCCCTGTGCTCATGACCCTCTTCATCAGGGGGAAGATACGTCCCGAGGAAAAGAACCCTGTCAGCATCATTCTCCGCAAGATTTATGAACCCGTTGCAAAGGCAGCCCTCCGTTTTAAAAAATCGGTTATCGTTCTCGCCGTCGTCATCATGGCCCTGACCGCAATTCCCTATTTGAAACTCGGTTCTGAATTCATGCCCCCTCTCTACGAAGGGACTCTTTTTTACATGCCGGTCACAGTGCCCCCGCCGTCCATATCCGTGGTCTCGGACCTCCTCCAGCTCCAGGACAAGCTCCTCATGACAATACCTGAAGTCGCCCAGGTCTTCGGCAAGGCCGGCCGCGCAGAGACGGCGACCGACCCCGCGCCGCTCGAGATGTTCGAGACCGTGATTAACCTCAAGCCCGAATCAGAATGGCGGAAAGACATGGATGTGGAGAAACTCAAGAACGAGATGAACGACGTGCTCCAGATCCCCGGGGTCGCCAATTCCTTCACTATGCCCATCAAGGCCCGCATCGACATGCTCTCAACCGGCATCCGGACTCCCGTGGGGATCAAGGTGCTGGGGCCGAGGATTGAAGAGATCGAGAGGATCGGTTTGGCGATTGAAAACGTCATGAAGACCATCCCGGGCATCCGGAGCGCCTACGCGGACCGCCTAACGACGGGTTATTTCATCGATATCGCCGTGAAGAGGGAGGAAGCCGCACGGTACGGCCTGGCTGTCGATGACGTGCAGGAGGTCATACAGTCTGCGATCGGCGGAATGAACATTACGACGACCATCGAAGGTCGCGAACGGTATCCGGTGAATGTCCGTTATGCACGGGAGCTGCGGGACGACATCGAAAAACTCAAACGGGTGCTCGTTCCTGCCATGATGAGCGTACAGCCGTCCTCGGGTCCCATGGCCGGCCCTCAAGCACCGAACCCCAATCCGCTCGTGCACATCCCCCTCGCCCAGCTCGCCGACATCAAGATTGTCAGGGGTCCGACCGCGATCAAGAGCGAGGCCGGTTTGCTTGCCGCCTATGTGTATGTGGACTTTTCAGGCCGCGATGTCGGCGGCTTCGTGGAGGAAGCAAAGAAAAAGGTGGACGCAGCGGTCAATCTTCCCGCAGGGTATCGCCTCCAATGGAGCGGTGAGTATGAATACCTTATCAAGACCCATGAACGGCTGAAACTGGTCATTCCCGTTACTGCCCTCATCATCTTTGTGCTCATTTATCTGAACACGAAGTCCGTCACGAAGACAGTGATCGTGCTCCTGGCGGTCCCCTTCTCGCTCGTGGGCTCGTTCTGGCTCCTCTATTTGCTGAACTACAACATGAGCATCGCCGTCTGGGTCGGCATCATTGCCCTCGCGGGGCTCGATGCCGAGACAGGGGTCGTCATGCTCCTTTACCTCGAGCTCGCCTATGAGAAGTGGAAAAGGGAGGGAAAACTGCTTTCTCTCGATGCATTGAAAGAGGCGGTCATGTTCGGCGCCGTCAAGAGGATACGGCCGAAGATCATGACCGTGAGCGTCATCCTCGCCGGTCTGATCCCGATCATGTTCAGCCATGGAGCCGGCGCCGACGTGATGAAACGCATCGCCGCGCCCATGGTCGGCGGCGTCATCACCTCAACCATTCTCGAACTCATTATCTATCCGGTGATCTATATGATCTGGAAGGGAAGAGCATTGAGGAGAGAGGCTTCCTAACCGGGCAGTTCCTCGTCCCGTTTCAGGATATCCTCGATTTCATCTGCAGGGTACAGCTTCCCCTTCCCTATCCCCTGGCACCATACCGCAATGTCCCTCTCCCATACTTTCCTGCTCATGTTCTCCGGCCAGAAGGGCCACGTGCGGCACTGGAGGGGACGGACTGCATAGATCGTGCATCCGCTTTCTTTCAGGAAGAGGCAATTTTTCTCAGGGTCTCTCAGATGGAGGCGGTTGCCTGTCCTTGCGGAGTACCGCCGGCTAAATTCGAGGGTGGAAATCCCGAGATAGTCAGAGATGCGCTTCCGGTCGCCGGCGGTGATATAGACGTAGCCGTATTCTCCTCTTCCGAGACAGCACGCGCCGCATCCCTGGCACTCAAAGCGAATGCCGTCCTGGTAGAATTTCTTCCGTTTAAGAATCTTCACCCTCTCACCATCCCATGGGACAGTATGATATATCATCTGAGATGAAATGGCAATCAGGGAAAATAATCCCGAATCCCGGTCGAGAGGCGCGGCTCGGTTCTGACCGAGGGAGTTTGCCGCAGACGCACGTGTGCGAATGTTTTCTCCGGAACACCGAAGCACACCCCTGAGCATTGAGGCAACCCAGGAGAATTTCCTTGTAATCCCATAAAACTTATACTATACTTAAGAAAATTGCGATGGGCCTTTCTATGGGGAGCATGGAGAAAGAAGTCAGAAAATTTCAACGGTACCCTTTCAATGCTACGGCGATCATCAAAATGGACGGCAACGAACATCAGAAGCGGATAACCACTCTTGCAAACAATATCTCCCCGATCGGCATGGGATTGCGCACCTATACCTCTCTGGAAAAAGGCCTCTCTGCTCCCATCGAGGTAATCTTTTCCGGCAACCAGGGGAAACGGCAGAAAGACATCATCGAGGGCACGGTGGCCTGGGTGTCCAAACTCGATACGTTCTATTTCATGGGGATTATCTTCCGGGAGAAAGTGAATCCTTCCAAGCATCCGAACCTTTACAGACATCTGATGAACATAATGAATTCAAACAGAGAAATCTATTCCTGACAAGGATACTCGCGGTCTGCGGGTTTCCATGCCTTCCATCGTGCCGTACCCTGCTTCGGGCCTTACGGGAGTACTCTCTCTCACCTCTGTTCACGCTATAATGGGGGAGGCCCATGAACCCCCGAACGTTCATTTTTCATGACGGAGCGCTGGGAGATATTCTCCTCTCCCTGCCGTCTATCAGGCTCATCCGGGACAGCTCTTCTTTCCTGCATTTGGCATGCAGACCCGATGCGGCCGAGCTCCTGAAAGAAGCAGGATTCGCCGATCAAACATCAGACAGCGGAAGTGTGCTCTTTTCGCCGCTCCATGATTCCCGGTTGACTGCAAAACTGAAAGGATTCCTTTCATCATTTGACCGTGCTTTTGTGTTCACAGCAAGGGCCGACTCACCGCTTCCGGCAACAATAAAAACCATAATCGCCGACACGAGCACTGTCCTCACGGTTCCGCCGACGGGGACGCATATGCACGTGTCCTGGTACCGTCTTCAACAGGTGGGTTCCGGTGTCACCATCCCCCGGCAGACATCGCTCGAAATTCCCTCCCTGTTTCGCGAACGCGCATACGCATTCCTCTCGGGACAGGGAATCCGGGACTTGGGGAGGCCGCTGGTTGCAGTGCATCCCGGGAGCGGCAGCATCCGAAAAAACTGGCCGATTGAACGATTCTTTCAGGTGATCGAGAAGCTCTCCCTAGTCCATGGTCCTCTCTTTCTTCTCATCACCGGTCCTGCCGAGAATGAGAAAATAAAGAGCATGGTCGAAGATTATGTCAACGACCGGAGAAACTGTGCTCGCCATGTCTCCGGGCAGGACCTCGTGACAGTGGCCGGGCTCCTCAGCATGTGCAGCCTCTACATCGGCAATGATTCGGGAATCACGCATCTCGCTTCTCTCATATGCAATAATGTCATTGCTCTCTATGGACCGACTGATCCCACCCTCTGGGGGCCTCCCAAT
>JBLNHB010000071.1:0-2677 GCA_050268805.1 bacterium
TCCTGGGAAAGAAAATCCCCTTCTCCCATCACGCAGAGGCAGTCTATTTTCTCGCCAAGAACAACGGTGATGTCGTCGGAAGGATCGCAGCGATCATCGATTTCAACTATATCGAATTCCAGAAGGAACGGACCGGTTTTTTCGGTTTTTTTGAATGTCTCCCGGAGTTCGAAGCGGCAGCCGGCCTGCTCAATGCCGCATCAGAGTGGCTTCAGGGGAGAAATATTTCGGTGATGCGGGGACCCATGAATCCCTCCACCAACGATGAGTGCGGTTTCCTCCTGGAAGGGTTTGATTCCTCTCCCATGATCATGATGCCCTACACCCCTCCCTATTATCTCGATTATATGGAGAAGACGGGCCTGGTCAAAGCAAAGGACCTCTACGCGTTCATCCTCACCGTCAGGGATGTCACCTCGGGTGACCGGCTTGAAAGGGTGGCCGCGGCAGTGAAATCCCGCCTTCCGGGCCTGGTGGTGAGGCCGGCAAACCTCAAGCAGTTTCGCCGGGAGCTGGAGATCGTGAAAGACATCTACAACTCTGCCTGGAGCCGGAACTGGGGGTTCGTTCCGATGACCGAAGAGGAGATTGACTCCATGGCAGAGCGGCTGAAGCCGCTTATCGTGCCTGACCTGCTCCTCATTGCGGAAGTTGACGGCAAGCCTGCCGGCTTCATGGTGGTGCTCCCCGATTACAATCAGGTTTTAAAACGGCTGAACGGCAGGCTCCTTCCCCTCGGGATTTTCACGTTCCTCTGGCATTCCCGCAGGATCACCGATATCCGGCTGATGATCCTCGGGATCAAGGAGGAATACCGGAAGCGGGGTATCGAAGGCATGCTCTACCTCGAATCCTTCAAGGCTGCACGCCGGAGAGGGTATGAGAGGGCGGAGATGTCATGGGTACTCGAGGACAATGTCCTTGTTCATCGGGCGTGTGAATTTATGGGCGGCAGGTTGTACAAGAAATACAGGATCTATGAAAGAACCATCGGTACTGCGGAGCCGGAGAGGCCGCATCCCTAAGAGACAAACGCTCATCCCTCTGCTTCACCCGCATCCGCGGGACGTATCCTAAAAGAGAATATCCGATGTATCGCCGGTGCGGCGACGATCGTTCCCGCCGCGAGCAGGATTCCGGCAATGACATCGATGACATAATGGTACCTGAGATACACGGTCGAAAAAATGAGGCCGAACACGGCGGGAATGAGGACCATCCCCAGCGTTTTCTCTCCCGACTTCCATGCGTAGAAGAGCGTCACCAGGGCGATCGCGGTATGGCCGCTCGGGAAGGCATCGGTCTTGTTATGCTCCAGGACGTTCAATGTCTCCTGAATGGCGCGAGTCAGGGAATCTGCCTGGAGTCCCGCTGTCTGAACAGCCGTGAGGGTGAACCGCGGTCCGACTGCGGGCACGAGTATATACCCGAGATAGGAGAGATAGAAGCAGAGGATGACGCCGAAAACGGACTCATCGAATTCCGGATACTTTTTTCTCATCAGAAGCACGGTAGCGAGCGTAATGGCCATCGGATAGTAGGTGATGTACGCGAGCTGGAGTATGCTGGTGAATGCAGGATGGATAAACCGTTCGAACCAGACCGTGGGATGGACGCCGAACATCGCATAATCGATCCGGATCAGAACATCATCAAAATAGTGATCCCAGAGCGGGGGGATGAGGTCTCCGAGACTGTCGAAGATCACGAGGACAAGAATCGCGGGGGAATAGATGTAGAGGTAGCGCGCCGGCTTCCAGCTCTTTGCCTTCTTATAGTAAAAAGCGAGAGCGACGACCGAGAGGGAGAGCAACACGTATCGGGACAGAAGCCATTTCCAGTCCGGGATCTTGTGCAGGGAGAAGAGGGTGATGGATGCCAGCAGGGCGATAAAACCGAGCGAGAGACGGTCAACGGGCTTCAATAGGGTTCTCATTGCCGTATACTATAGCATATTCAAAAATCGCCGAGAGTAAGGGAGCGTATATCTACGGAGCATGAAATTGTTCGGTGAGCTTCCAATTTGGCTAATTCATAATTGTCACGGCATCATGAACGGGCATGACTCCATCGCCCGCCTAAAATTTTCGAAGGGGGCAATTCGCCGTCGGGCCGGACGATCTGTGAATCATGTGGGTTGAACGAAGTCAGGCCGGCCTTTCCATTCCTGTGGTATCATAATTTGGATGAGGCGGAGAGCGGTGTACAAGGAGCAGAGAGAAACCATGCTGCGCCATGCTCTGGATATTGTCCATGAAACCAGGAGCAGGAAGCTTTTCCTCTTTCTGGACACGGTTCAGGAATACCGCTGGTTTCTCAGGTCCGGTTTCGCCGGCAATGCCGCGATCGTGCTGGTCCTGCCGAAAGAGGCCGGGAGTGATGAAGCAGCGATCAAGAACTGTCCTCGAGAAACGATCTGGAGCTGGTCGGGCAATCAGACGCGATTTTCACGGATCAAATATGCATTTCTCCATGGGGTCCTCCAGGGCATCATTGAAGATACCAGCAGGGTTGTCTGCGTCCTCGGTCCTGCAGGGAAAAGCCATATCGATACCATAACGATCCACGATCTGGCGCTTTCCTGGAGCGAGGAATTCCCCTTTGAAGTCCGGTCGCTCATACAGAACAGGGCATTCTCCACGGTCATGGCTGTGGTCGATATTGCGCTTGATATCGG
>JBLNHB010000072.1:0-13004 GCA_050268805.1 bacterium
CCTTGCATTGAGTGAAGAGAGGAGATCAAAGATCCTCTCGCTGTTCTCCGAATCCAGATTACCGGTCGGTTCATCGGCGAGGAGTATTTCCGGATCGTTGACGAGTGCCCTGGCAATGGCCACGCGCTGCATCTCCCCTCCGCTCAGCTGGTCCGGCCTATGGTTTACCCTGTGCGTGAGCCCCACGACATTAATGAGCGAGACAATCTCGCCATCGTTCCTCTTTCGCCTGCTGAAAAGAAGCGGAAGGGTTACATTCTCATAGACCGTTAACCCCGGAATAAGATAAAAGTGCTGAAATACAAAGCCGATCTTCTGCCTTCTTGCCTGCACCAGTCCGGTCTCCCGGAGATGCCCCATCTCCGCACCGTCTATCCGGATCGAGCCGGCGCTCCCCGTGTCGAGACAGCCGAGAATGTGCAGGAGTGTTGTCTTTCCCGAACCTGATGGCCCGATGATAGAAACGAATTCTCCCCTGTCAATCGTGAAGCTCACGCCCCTCAGGGCATGGACCTCTTCGGAGCCCCGCCGGTATATTTTCTCAACCCCCTTGAGCTCGATCATCCCTTGATCGCCTCAATTGGATTGATCGTTGATGCTCTCCATGCAGGATAGAGGCCTGCAATGAGACCGATGCCGAGAGAGAAGAGAACACAGAGTCGTGCAAGCCATGCCTCAAAGGAGATCATCTGCCGTGAGGGCACATACGGCACGAACGTTCGGGCGATCTGCTCTATGGCCCCTGCTCCGAATGTTGCTACCGATATGCCGATGATCCCAGCCACTGTCGTTATGCAGGCTGTCTCCTGTAGGATGATGCTGAATATATCAAGCCGCGAGGCCCCGATCGCCCTCATCATCCCGATTTCCTGGGTGCGTTCAAAGACCGCCATCAAAATTGAGTTCATCACTCCCACGGCACTGATGAGAATCGCGATCGCTGCTATGGAAAGACTCATGATTTTTGCTGAACCGGCAAGATTCGCTAGGCTGTTCATGACCTGCGACATGGTTACGATCTGAATGCCCGGAATTCTCTCGGAGAGAATCTCGGTGATGCGGTTTATGCTCTTGGGGTCGCTCACTTTCACACCAATGGCCGTCACTCCCTTCGGTCTCTTGAGCATTTCCTGTACCGTCTGAACGGGCATGTAGATATATGCGTCATCCTGACCGCCCGTCTTTTCGAGAATGCCGGAGACGGTAAGGGTCCTATCGAAAGAGGGATATACCAGGGGATCGCCAATCTGTATCCGGTTATGGGAAGCAATCTCAGAGCCGACCAGAACCTCTCGGTCGTAATCCGGAATCCTGCCCTGCACGCTCCACGCCGGTTTCAGCTCCAGAATGCGAGTCATATCCATCCCGTAGACGAGATCTATCCGGTCCTTTGCGGGATTGGGCAACTGCGTTACCAGGATAGGTGAAACCAGGCTGATCCCTTCAACCTCTCGTATCTTGCCGATTACGTCTGAATCGAGGAACTTCGGAATAACCGCCCCATGGAGAACGAGCGAGGCGACTTCATGGGGACATCCCGAGGGGACGACCATGAAATGCAAACCCGTTTTGCCGAGCTCCGTTGAAAGTCCTCGTTCAAATCCCCGGTTGAACGTCATGATGGAAAAAAGCACCGCAACTGACGCAGCGATGCCGGTAAGAGTGAGGATGGTTCTCGTTCTCTGTCTGAGAAGGTTCCGGAAGGCAAGCCGAGAAAAGGTCATCAGCCCACCTCGATCCCGCGGGCAATGACCGCTACACCATTCTCCCCAACACTCACGGAGCCTGTCACCTTTGCCCGTTTTCCGTTCCGGGGAGGCAGAACAAGGCCATTCGGGGCAAGGTTGACATACACCTGGCCTGATCCGTCGTGGAGGAAAAACCAGCATCCGTTGGTTCCGCATTGAGAAGTGATAATCCCCTCAATGGTAACATCCTTCCCATGATAGGACTCATTGATGATGATGTCCTTGACCTGTACTTTCTTCACTTTCGAATCAACGCCGGAACCAAACTGCTCAACGGAACAGGCGATGAAGAGCGGCATCACGAAGAGGATGAGAATTTTTTTCATTGGAGACCTCGCAGAACATGCTCGATTCATTTCTTCCCCAAAGGGGCCGACAAATTTGACTTATAATATCGTTTGATTATGAAGAAATTTTGAAGGATCCGGCCGGAATGATATAATGAGTGCACATCTCAATAACCATCCAAAGGAGTATCTGTGATCGAGCCGATACTTCTGGTCGAGGATGACCGGAAAATCGCACAGCTGGTAAAGGTCTATCTTGAAGGCGCCGGATATCGCGTCATCCATGTCGACAAAGGGAAGGAAGCGATCGCCGCTGTCCTGAAACAGAAACCGCTCCTGGTCATTCTCGATCTTATGCTCCCGGACATTACCGGTGAAGAGGTCTGCCAGGAATTGAAGGAAATCGGTGATTTTCCGATCATCATGCTCACGTCGAAATCATCGGAGGAGGAGCGCGTCGCCGGTTTCGCCCTCGGTACCGATGATTATGTCGTGAAGCCCTTCAGCCCCCGTGAACTCGTCTACCGGGTCAAGGCTGTCCTCAAGAGGCTGCAGAAGCATGATTTCGACGCAGCTGAACCGATGCGGTTCAACAGCGGAAGCCTGATCATCGACGGCCAGAGCTACAGTGTAACGAAAAACGGCATCCTCCTCAGCCTCACACCAACGGAATTCAAGGTACTCTACGCTCTCGCTTCATCTCCCGGAAAGGTTTTCACCCGTGAAGACCTCGTCGAGAAGGCCCTCGGTTACCAATTCGAGGGATATGAGAGAAGCATTGACGCCCATATCAAGAATATCAGGCATAAAATCGAAGACGAACCCAAGAGCCCGGCATTCATCATCACCATCTACGGGGTCGGCTACCGCTTTTCGGGAAAACGGGATGATTAAGAGCCTCTGGGTGAAGTTTCTCATTCTCCTGCTCTCCGTTTCTGTCATTGCGCTGTCGGCGGCTTTCATCGTCCGGGAACTCCTCGTTGCAGACTTTAGAGGATATCGGGAAGGAGAGATCGAGGACCGGGTCTACTGGATAACGGCGGCGCTCGAAAGCAGCTTTGAAAAAGCTCCGGGATGGAACCGGCAGCGGCTCATCGAGGACACCATTTGGTCGCTTATGCTCGGGTTCGAGATAAAGGTTTATGATACTGAAGGAGAGCTGGTCATCGATACCGAGAGTGCTATCGAGACACTCCCGCCGCTGACCAGGAAGAGAATCACCGCAATCTCGGAGCAGCGCTATGCCCCGGAGGAGAGCAAATTCCTGCCGTATGTCCTTTTCTTGGGCGGTACCGAGATCGGCCGCCTCGAGTTGAGGTTCCTCCACCCCCAGCGAGAGACGACTTTCATCCAACGGTCCAACATGCTCCTCTTCTTCTCTCTCTTCACGCTCGGGGGGATCGCGGTCGTTCTGAGCATTGTCTTCTCCCGAAAGTTGACGAATCCGATCAAGCAGCTGACCGGCGCAGTGGCCGCCGTGGAAAAAGGAAACCTGAAGAGCCGGGTCGAAATGTCGGGGAGCGATGAAATCAGCAGGCTGTCCGAGGCATTTAACCGGATGGCAAAGACCCTTGACGTCCAGGAATCTCTGAGAAAGAAAATGACTTCAAACATCGCCCACGAGCTGAGAACGCCCCTTACCGTTATCCGGGGAGAGCTGGAAGGCATGATGGACGGTCTTATTCCCATCGATGGGGAGCACATTCAGTCTTTGCATGCCGAAATCGGCAGGATGAGGAAAATCATCGAAGGCCTTGAGGAGCTTTCCCAGGCAGAGGCGAGCTATCTAACGCTCAGAAAGGAATCGATTGAGCTTAAGCCGTTCTTGCAGAATATTATTATGCGATTCATGAAAATGGCCCATGACCGGGGTGTACAGATGCACCTCGAGTGCGAGGATGGCCTTCGTGCGCATGCCGACCCTGATCGGTTGAGTCAGATCATGATCAATCTCATCAATAACTCCCTGAAAGCAACGGGCCGGAATGGGCAGATTCGGCTGAGGGCAGCCGGAGATGAAACGGCAGCGACAATCAGCGTCATCGATGACGGAGCGGGCATCAAGCAGGAAGACCTGCCGTTCATTTTTGAACGGTTCTACCGGACATCATCGGACGGCCTGGGTCTCGGACTTACCATCGTCAGGGAACTCGTGGAAGCCCATGGCGGCACCGTCATGGTGAGCAGCAAATATGGAAAGGGGTCTGTCTTCACCGTTTCTCTTCCCGATAAGGGTCTTCATAATTCTTCATAATCCTTTCACCAGCCCTTCAAACTTCTCTGGTATTCTGTAACCGATGAAAACGGCGATGACATGCACTGTAGACAGAAAGGAGGTGAAGTTGGGTTTACAGCCAATCGCCCAATCCATACTTGAAAAGGAGATACTTCTATGAAGGTTACCGTAGCGATAATCACTGTAGTGGCAGTCATGATATTCGTGGGGAGCGCCATGGCGGTTCCCGCAGGGAAGAGCATCGACTATGAGAGTTCTGCAGGCAAGGTCATTTTTGACGGAAAAACTCATGCAGACAAGGGCGCCAAGTGCAATGACTGTCATCCTGCTCTCTATCAGATGAAGAAGGGCGCCACAAAGGCAACCATGGCTGACATGGGCGCCGGCAAATCCTGCGGCGCATGCCACAACGGCACCAAGGCATTCAAGGCAAATGACCCTGCAAACTGCGCCAAGTGCCACAAGAAATAATCGGGTTCGCGTTTCGAGGCGGCGCTCTTGCGCCGCCTCTTTTTTTTGCCGGAACAATAAAATCATTGACCTGAATCAGGGCAATACCTATTATAATGTGTATAAAGAACATTCCTTGATAGAGTTCTGATGGCAAAGAAATTCATAACCAGGCGTTTTCTTATCATTCTCTGTCTTGCCGCAGGATTGTGGATGGCTCCCTGGGTTCTGCATTCTGTGCGGCATCAGACCATCCAGACGGATTGTCTGATAGGCATGTCCCTCGCTTCCGCTGAGGATGCCAAGGGTGACGAGTCTCCCTACGGAGGCTCAAAAAGCGGCGCATATGGAGAGAAGAGGACGATCAGGACAAAAGAGGAGGCGGAGAAGGTCCTCAGGGAATACTTCGCGAAAAAGAACGTGACGATCGGTAGGATCAGCGAAAAAGAACTCTATTTCGAAGCTGAAATCCTCGACAAGAACAATAAGGTCATCGACACTGTCATTGTCAATAAAAGGACCGGGAGAATCAGGTCTATCTTCTGACGAATCCTTAGTCCGTCTTCTTATCTCTTACCACTACCGTTCCCGCAACAATATCCCCGAGCCTCTGCCACCTGAGTGTACCGACCATCGCAACGACCCCGACGAGATGGTAGAACATGCCGTCTACCACGCGCATCACATTCCTCAGGAGGCCTGCCAGAATGCCGCATTTCGAGAAATCATCTCTGAGCACCGCGATCCCGCACATCTTTTTCCCGATGGTCTTCCCCACCAACCCTTCAAGCAGGGAATGGTAGAGAAATCCGCCGAGAACAATGTACAGGAAGATCAGCGCCCCGAGCGCAAGCGCCTTGAAGGGGTTCGACCATACACTCTCACCCCTGAGGAGAAAGAAAACCCACAGTGCTGCCGGTAGCATAATGATTACTGTATCGACGAATTTCGCGGCGAATCTCCTAAAGAGACTTGCAAACTCGTACTCCCTTTCTCCAGCTTTCCCTATGCTAAGCTTGTACTTTCCGATGAGGACCGAGACGAGAAAAATGATCAAAAAGAGGAGCAGATTCCCGGCGCTTGCCAAGACGATGAGTGTCCCAATGAACTTCGTGTCAAACCACGGTCTCCCGATCCGGACCGGACCGACAACCTGAGCTTTCTCGATGGTGTAGAGATCGTCTGAAAACAGGTTCTGAACCAAGAGCAGGGATGCGCCTTTGCGCACACCGAGAGCCCAGTTTACAAACAGGGTCTTTATTGCCAATCGCTTCCGGTCGCTCCAGGCGCCATTTTCAAACGAGGACAGATCAAGAACACGCTCCTGCCCTGACCGGTATTCATGAACAAGGTATATCAGACTGTCATCAACAACCGCCTCGACTGTACCCGAGGATTCAGATACGGCGACAGGACTCCAGGCGACTCCGTCAAAAAAGGTCCAGAAGAGGGAATTTTTTCCGGTCCAGTAAAGAATGAGCCTTCCCTGATGCCAGAGCAATCGTGAGGAACAGAAATTATCGTGCAGCTCCTCCCTGTTCTCATCAGGCAGGGGTATATCAGCCGTAACACGCTCTCCTATGAACCTAAGTGCAGGCTGCTGGTTGATCAGGCTCAGAACGAAAAGTCCGTCGGGATTGCTCACTCCCTTGGGATTCGAGCCAATCTCACCGGTCCCGGCCTCGGTCCATGCCTTGCCATCAAAGATGCGATAGCGGCCGTCATTGAGAAAATAGATCTTGCTGTGTGCCTGGACAAGAGCATTATAGGGATCTATTTCCTGCACAACAGAAAGCTTGTTTCCGTTCACGACCGAGAGCAGATACCGCTCCTTCGGTTTCTGGTCAAGCTCAAAAGAATATTCTCTGAAGTCGAATTCCCTCGAGATCATGTAGACCGTATCATCGATAACCGCCACATTCCTCGACAATGAGGGTATCGGCATGAGGCTGAAAATGAGACCGGGCTTCAGAAAAATGAGAGCGGTCAGTGCCGCATACAGGAGCATGAACCCGACAATCCCCAGGGCGCCGACCCCTACGGCGAGCTTGAGGTTTTTTTTCTTTTCCTTCTCGATCTCCGGAGATCCTTGGCTGTGTGAGTTCATGGACATGTCTCCTCAATCAATCTGCGCAGTTTCCTTGACACAACTCATCGCCATCTCCATGTTCAAACTTGAACCGCAATCCCTGCTCCTGTCTGCCTGCCCTCTATGGAACTTGATATTGAAACCTATTGGTGGTACAGTTTTACCAGCAACAAAATTCAAGGGAGGAAGGGGAAATGAAAAAAACGGCGTCTCTGTTTTTCTTTGTTTGCTTGGCATTGATCTCTCAGGGTTGCGCATCAAAATACATGAAACCGGCAGGTCCTGATGCAATCTATAGCCCGGGTACTAATGAATCCCTCATCATCTTTATGAGACCCTCATCAGTAGGCGGCGCAGTTCAGTCATCGGTTTTTGATGTGACCGCACCGGAGAACATACTCGTCGGCATCGTCTCATCGAAGACCAAGGTGGCTTACAAGGTCGCTGCAGGAGAACGATTGTTTATGGTAGTTGGGGAAAGCGCTGATTTCATGAGAGCTGAACCCGAGCCCGGCAAGACTTACTATGCCCTCGTAACCCCGAGAATTGGATTCTGGAAAGCGCGTTTCTCTCTGAAGCCGGTGCATCAAAAAGAACTTTCTTCTGAAGATTTTAAGAGCTGGGACAACAGCTGTTCGTTTGTTGAAAATACGGATGCCTCTTACCAGTGGGCAAAGGACAATGCCGCAAGTGTCCAGACAAAACGGGATGAATACTACAAGAAATGGGTGAGCAAGCCTGAGGAGGATCGTCCGGTTCTCAGAAAAGAGGACGGCATCTGAGACATGCACCGTCCAGGGAGCACGCTCATACAGTATCCTTGCGGATCTGGAGCAGGATGATCGAGGCGATCACCAGGAACGCGCCCATGATCTGCCATGGTTCAAGCATCTCGCCGACGAGGAAATAGGAAATCCCTCCGGCAATGACCGGCTCCAAGGTGGCGGTAATGCTCGCATGGGTGGCCCGGATCCGTTGAATTCCTTCGTTGTAGAGACCAAAGGCAGCGACCGTGCCGAAAAGAACTATGAACACGATCCCTATCCAGAGGGGAGCGCCGTACCTCCCGGAGAACCCTGCGAGCGGCGGATGTGCAATGTTCCAGATTACTGCGGCAACGAGGAGCGCGTACACGACCACGGTCCACGGCGAATAGGTGCGCATGCCGTATTCACTCTTCACCGAGTACATCGCAAAGGCAGCGGCTGAGACAAGCCCTGAGAGAATCCCTGCCCTGTTCATGGTGAGAATGTCCAGGTTATAGGCGCCCACCATAAGATAACAGCCAAGGATCGCACCCGAAAGAGCGGTCACGGTAGTGATCGAGAGTCTCTCCCGGGCAAAGAGAACCGCAGAGACGGCGATCAAAACCGGTGACTGGTACTGGAGCAGGATAGCCGCTGCCACGTGAATCCTGCTGATCGCAAAGAGATAGGTGAACTGAGTTACCGCGAGGGCTGAGCCGAGAAGGACAAAATAGATAACGTCTTTCCGGTTGATCTTCAGGAGATCACGCTTCCAAAGCAGAAGCCAGAGAAACAGAAAAGCAGTGGAAAGGGTTGTCCTGAGCTGGACAAGCTGGAACGGCGTTACCCCGCTCTGAAAGAGATATTTCGCCATTGAACCGGATGCAGCCCAAAGCACCGCAGCGAGGATGACATAAAAATATCCGAATGCTCCCCTCTTTCTTGCGGTCATTCTGAAATCCCGTTTAATATCAGTAATCCATGCATACCCGTAACCAATTATAACCCGAAGCAGCTCTCCTCTTCTTTCATGCATGAGCGGGGAAGGTTCATTGGCAAGAGGAATCCCTTTGGGGAAACGCGACATCTGGGAGTGACGATGCGAGATGAACCTTCAGCCGGAGGGATGCCGGTGCACTATCACCCCGGTATCTCTCCTTTTGTTGAAATGTCAGGTGAGACTGATATTCTCGTGTCTGCTGATGGTCTCCGGCACTTTGGAACCAGGCACTTCCTTGACAGCCTCTTTCATGATTTCCATAGCGAACTCTGATTTGAAAACAGACGCGGCCAACATATCGGTATCGGTCTGTTGGTCAAGGAGCTTGCCCTTTTTCATCCTGTCGGCGATCACGACCCCGGAGCTCTTATACGGGAATGGATAGAAATCGCTCCTCTCTGTGCCGCACGCTTCGAGCAAAACTAGGAGAGGGATGTTCTGGTAGGGCGCCGCGCTCTTTTGGATATCACTGATCGCTTTTCCCCGCGTCGCTTCCCTATTCAGGATCAGCCCGGCAACCATCGTTGCCCGGGTTACATCGGCCACGAGATTCTTCTCTTTTTCCAAAGTCGTCCAGCGCGTGGTGAGGACGCAGCACGGATGATCAAGCCAGAACATTTTTGTTTTGAGCAGTGTTTTCGCAAGACCTTTCTTCTCAAGGGAAGTCGGCATCGGCTCGGAATTAATGAAACCATCGATCGCTCCCTCTTCCAGCGCTTTCGCCATTTCATTCATGGGAATTACCTTAATCGTGAGGTCTTTCTTCGCATCGAGCCCGCTCTTTTCCAGGATATAATCGAGAATCAAGGAATGCACGATAAAGGGGCTGTGAACACCGATAGTCTTTCCCTTCAGGTCGGTGAGTTTCTTGATGTCATGTTTTGCAGATATTGCCAGGACCCCTCCATTGATCCCGAGAATCTGGGTCGCGGCGAGAGGCATTTTGGGAAATTGCTGCACTCCGGCAGTGATTCCGATTGCAAGGGGGGCCATGATCTGCCCGAAGTCGAGGTCACCTGTCTGGAGGCCCTTCACGATCTCCTTCATGTCCTTTGCATAGACAACCGTGGATTCTATTCCCGCCTTCTTATAGAGCGACAGCGTCTGCCCATAGACGACCGGCATCGCGCAGTGTGAAGGGGCGAGAACGCCGATCCGCACCTTTTTGCTGAGCGCAAAAACAGATTTTCCAAAGAGCGCAGCACCTCCAAGGATGGCTGCTCCTTTCAAGAAGTCTCTCCTTTTCAACATTGTCTCCTCCTGTGCCGAATTTCCGCGCTCTTTCTGAGAAATAACGGCAGAATATACGTAAAGAATATAATCGGCAGAAGGCCATGCGAAACTTAAATTTAGTGACGAAATTCAGTACTATGGTATGCAGATGTGCGCGGTGAAGACCGCGAGGGTTCAGTTCGAATGAGCGGAGAGAGCTATTTCAGCATCATATTATAGGGTGCCCTGCGATGAGGATATCACTTGCTTCTCCCGTGGACCCAAAAACAGGAGAGCAGAAATGCATACATATACGTGCACTCCTGCTCCCCGGTACTTTCAGACTATTTCTTGAACAGCTTGAGATATTCTCCGTAGCCCTGTTTCTCAAGATCCTCTTTGGGGATAAACCTGAGAGAAGCTGAGTTCATGCAGTAGCGGAGACCGGTAGGAGCCGGCCCGTCATCAAATACATGGCCGAGGTGCGAATCTCCGTGTTTGCTCCTCACCTCGGTCCTCGTCACAAAGAGCTTTCTGTCCTGCCTCTCGACGATATTTTCCGGAACGAGCGGTTTGGTAAAGCTCGGCCAGCCGGTCCCTGAATCATACTTATCAAGAGAGCTGAACAGGGGCTCACCGGATACGATGTCGACATAGATACCTTCTTTCTTGTTGTCCCAGTATTCGTTCTTGAAGGCCGGCTCAGTGCCCTCCTCTTGCGTGACTTTGTACTGGAGCGGGGTCAGCGTCTTTTTCAGCTCTTCTTTTGACGGTTTCATGTACTTTTTCCTTTCATCCACGGATACAGGACTGTCCTTCCCATTACCCCAGACCTTCTTCAGATACTGGTCACGCCCCGAGTTGAACCGGTAAAACTTGTACCGGATGGGGCTTTTCTTATAATAATCCTGGTGGTAATCCTCGGCCCGATAGAAGGCGGAAGCAGGAAGGATTTCGGTGACGATCGGTTTCTGGAACCTGTCTGACTTCTGCAGATCTTCCTTCGACTTTTCAGCCAGCTTCTTCTGCTCTGCATTGTGATAAAAAATCACGCTCCGGTACTGCGACCCCCGGTCGACGAACTGCCCGGCGGGATCGGTCGGATCAATCTGCCTCCAGAATACATCGAGCAGTTTTGCATAGGATACTATTGCTGGATCATAGAGCACCTGGACCGCTTCCACATGGCCGGTTGCGCCCGCGGACACCTCTTCATAGGTCGGTTTCTCCTTGTGCCCGCCGGTATAGCCTGAGATGACCTCTTTCACGCCATCGAGTTTTTCGAAGGGCGTTTCCATGCACCAGAAACAGCCACCCGCAAAGGTGGCATTTTCGAGTTTTGTCTCTGCCGCTACTACTGTTGTCATAGCTAACACCCCTATTATGGCAAATAGTTTTGACAGCATGTGCCACTCCTTTTGGTATTTTTCTAAGCAATTCTAAAAAAAAAATGTGATAAAAAGATGAATTTCAGGAGGAGACTCTCCGTGGCGGGGAATGACTCATGAACGTACCAGTGGCAAGGAAATTATTTTCCAGCCCTATGGTATTATGCAGGAAAGAAAACAGGATACCCCGCGACCGCGGAATCTTCAGTATGGAGAGGGCGCTTCGATTATGCAGGGAAGGATGAGAGCGATCCGGTTATTCGTAGCCCAGGATGATTCGCTTTTCTGTGAAGGCGTGACCGGGCTGATCCGGAAGGAGAGTACAATGGATATTATCGGGACAGCCGGCACCGCAGTCCAGTTGAAAAAGGGGCTTGCCCGGCACCCCGATGTCGTTGTTCTCTGTTCTTCACCCTTCAGTGCTGAAGAATTGCCGAAACTTGTTCAGGAGACAAAGAAGAAAGCGTCGGCCATCAAGATTCTCCTTGTCATGGAAGAGGAAGTCCCTGATGAGGCCCTCATGCATTTTCTGATGCTCGGGATCGACGGCTATCTCCGGCGGTCCGCCACTGCAAAACAGCTCCTCGATGCAATCCGGTCGGTCCACGCGGGCGGTGTCTGGGCAGAGAGAAGCCTCCTCAACAAGTTCATCAAATCCCCGGTCCTCAGTATGGACGTCGAAGCCAAGCTTTCGAAAATCGAGGAGCCGCTGACGAACCGGGAGAAAGAGATCATTTCCCTCCTCTTCCTCGGATTGCCGAATCGTGCAATTGCCGACAGACTCTATATCAGCGAAAAAACCGTCAAAACCCACTTCAACAACATTTTCAAAAAACTGAAGGTCAAGAACAGAGCGCAGGTGTTGTCACTCCTTATTCATCAATAGGCCTAAAGTCCTATCCCGTCAGAGCAGATTCTATCTTTCGGCGTATTGTCCCCTGTCCTGGCCAGTGAGTATACTGGCAATGCTTTCATTCTAAGGTCCTGTCTTTCATCCGGGTTGCTAATTTATTAATATGCCAGTGAAGGAGCTTGAAGGGAGGTTATGGCAAGGTGCGCCGGAGAAAAAACAGAACCCTTTCGCACATTCAAAAAGGAGGAACAGAATATGAGAAAATTATCTTTGATGATGCTCGTGTTACTTTCGGTGGTCACTCTGCTCTTCTGGGCAACCGGGGCCTGGGCGTATTCAAACTACTACACAGACCCAGCCAGGGGAAATTGTCAAAGTTGCCATGGGACAACCAATACCTGCGCGGGATGCCATGCCCATGGAGTGCACTCCAGCAACGCAAAGAACGACATCAATCTTACAGGCGCAACCAATAAAACAACGTACTCTCCAGGTGAGCAGGTGAGCGTCACTATCAATGGCGGATACCGCTCAGGATGGGTGCGGGCAGTTCTCTACGATCAAAATGGGGTCGAGGTGGCGCGGAGCAGCGGCACGAGCTTTCCGGTAGTCCTCTCTGCACCTGCACCGTCAACAGGGGGCACCTACACGTGGTCAGCAGCCTGGTACGGCAACAGGTATGATGCGGGAAGTGCGATCTTCGGTCCCCGGTGGACTCCGGATGCCAGAAATCCGAACCACGGACAGGAAATCATCTCGACCAATTCGTTTACCGTGGTGAGCGCAGCCGCTCCGGATGTCAATCTGAACCCCGCTTCGGTCGACTTCGGCACAGTAACCACCGGCAGTTCGGTAACAGTATCCGCTGAGATTCAGAATCTGGGAACAGCGGACCTGAATGTGACGGGAATCACCCGCTGTGTAGGGACGAGTCCTGAGTTCACGTGGTCACCGGCTCTCCCTTTCACCGTAGCTGCGGGAGGAAGCCAGACTCT